>JANQEB010000291.1 GCA_028278605.1 Candidatus Gastranaerophilales bacterium | reverse complement strand
TAATGATCATGCCAAGAAAGGTTTCAAAATAGGCGGATAATTAACTGACACCTCATAAAAACAAGTAAAGCCCCTTTAAACGGGGCTTTATCTGTTTTTAACTGTTATTAGATTTTCTATCCTATATACTCTTTAATTTCAAAAGGCAATTGTTTTGTATCGATCTTAATGCCGGGCCCCATAGAACTTGCAAGGTAAACTGACTTTAAGTATGTACCTTTAGCTGCTGAAGGCTTTGCTTTAAGTACGGCATCAGCCAGGGCAGCGAAATTTTTCATGAGGTCTTCGGCCTCAAAGCTCATTTTACCTAATGGAACGTGAACCATTCCCTGTTTATCAGCCCTGAATTCAACACGGCCTGCTTTAAGTTCGTTAATAGCTCCTTTGATGTCAAAAGTAACTGTTCCGGCTTTCGGATTAGGCATAAGCCCTTTAGGGCCGAGAACTTTACCTAATTTCCCCAGCATTCCCATTGCATCAGGAGTTGCAACAAGTTTATCAAACTCAAAGAAGCCGCCCTGAATTTTTTCAACAAGGTCTTCAGCTCCCACGATATCTGCTCCTGCCTCTTCTGCCTCTTTAATTTTTTCTCCCTTTGCAACTACTGCAATACGGACTTTTTTACCGGTTCCGGCGGGCAGGACAACTGTACTTCTAACCTGCTGGTCTGCGTGTTTAACGTCAATTCCCAGTCTTATGTGGGCTTCAAGTGTTTCGTCAAATTTTGACAGGTCTTTGCAGACATTTTTAAGGGCTTTGATCGCTTCCAGGCCTAAACTTGGCTGTTCTACCTCTTCCATAAGCTCAAGGATTTTTTGTTTTCTTTTTGTTATTGTCGGCATTGTTTTCTCCTTTCGTGGTCATAATGGTTTTCACCTGCCACATTCTGCCATGTATTAATGTTTATTATCTTATAATAAAAATATTTTAAATAAAATTTTTGGTAGTGCATTGATTCATTAGTTTTAAAGATTAAATTGTTTTTCAAAATGTATATTGATTTGAAAAGGCTTCGTCTTTTTTTTCTCTCGTTTTAAACGTAACTACTTGTGTGATGAATCCAATTGAAAGATCAGTAATTAGGCATATAACTTTTTAGCTTGTGGTCTAAGGGATACGGACTTTTTGAGCAGTTTAAGTTGAATATTCTTCTTTGCTCCATAAACATTAACATCAGGGAAAGCAACAGTTAGCAGTGCATAAAGTGATCTGTTAAATTTTGAAGGTCAAATTAGCCGGTTTCTACAATGATAACCGGGTTTGTGAATGTTATACTAAGCCTCAAAATAGCTAAAAATAAGGAGACAAATAATGATGAAATGCCAGGATATTATGTGTCATGAAACCAGGTGGGCTCATCCGGAGAGCACTGTTAAAGAGGCTGTAAAGATAATGAAAGAACAAAATTGCGGTGCTGTTCCTGTTGTAGATGAACAAATGCATTTAAAGGGAATCCTAACAGACAGAGATGTAACCCTTTTTGTTATACTACAGGGCAAAGACCCTGAAACAACTCAACTGCAGGAGTTTATGAGTAAAGACGTTATCACCTGTTATGGTGATGAAAGTATTGACGAGCTTATAAGCAAAATGAAGCAGTACCAGATAAGGAGAATACCTGTTATAGATCATGAAAACAGACTTGAGGGTATGATTTCTATTGGTGATATTGCTGTTAAAGCCCCTGAAGAAGAACATAAAACGTTTGAAGCATTTGAAAAGATCTCAGAACCTGTACATGAGTAAACTATAGCAAAAGACCTGCCATATGGCAGGTCTTTTAGAGGATTAATTCATGCTGTTTTCATCCGGGTTAAAAATAGATTTATACAGCGATTCAAAACGTTTATCTTCCATTTTTTCCATTAAATCTTCTATATCTTTCATTTTTCCCAGGGCAAAACCTGTTTCTGCGAGAAGGACACAATCATTACACAGTCTAAAACTGTCATAAGGCAATGAACCTGCAAAGATTTTTATTTCCCCGCAGCAGTCACACTGAAATTCCTCATAAGCAGATTCCGGGTTTTCTTCCATGTCTTGTTTTTTCATAAACTCAACACTTTGTCTTATTGATTCGACTTTTTCAAGCAATTTTTCTTTATTTTCCAATTAAATTACCTCTTTTTTCGGACTGAAATATAATTAACCCGAATTGTTAATTACATTTTCTCAAAATTTTTTAAAATGCCCATGCGAATATAGTAGTTGTAACTCATTTTCGCCATACCGATTTATGAATATTATTTTCACTTAACGGTTACTTATTGAAATCGGTATAGAAATTATTATTTATGAGCCATCTGTTCTTGAGTGGTGTTAGCAAGGTCCCATTTACCGCAAGTCCCGCCCCATCTGGCTATGATGTCGCCTTTAACATCTTTAGGCGTCTTGGGGTCTTCACATTCAGGTTCACCTTGTACAATTGAAATAACCTCGCAGGAATTAGCGCAGTCATGACATTCATGGGTAAATGACTTAAAGCTGAAGTCCTGAACTTCCCAGCCTTTAAAGCTGGTCTGAGCGCCGGTAAACTGGTAATTTTCCATTGCAAGCAGCGCAGCGCCGATTGCTCCCATTGTCTGGTGGTTTTCAGGAACAATAACCTTCATATCAAGAGCTTCTTCAAAGGCTTTGACCATGCCGGAATTAGAGGCTACACCCCCCTGGAACACAACGGTTGGAAGGATTTCCTTGCCTAAAGCCAGGTTGCTCAGGTAATTCCTGACAAGCGCCTGGCATAAGCCGTATAGCAGGTCTTCAATAGGATAACCAAGCTGCTGTTTGTGGATAAGGTCGCTTTCGGCAAAAACTCCGCATCTTCCTGCAATCCTTGCCGGTGCTGTAGATTTTAGCGCGGTTGGGCCAAATTCATGGATAGGAACGTTTAACCTGCTGGCCTGCTGGTCAAGAAAGCTGCCTGTACCGGCGGCACATACTGTATTCATCGCAAAGTCAGTTACGATAGAGTCTCTCATGATGATTATTTTACTGTCCTGACCGCCGATTTCAAGGATTGTATGGACTCCTGGAACATTAATACTGGCTGCTACAGCGTGAGCAGTGATTTCGTTTTTTACAACATCAGCTCCCAGCAGTGTTCCGGCGAGCTGTCTTCCGCTTCCTGTGGTTCCCACACCTAAAACATCGTACTCACAGGTTAATTTCTCTGTAAGTAATTTAAGCCCTTTTTGTACCGCAATAACCGGTTTACCTGCGGTCCTGAGCATTACACTGTCTATAAATTCCCCGTTTTCAGAGATTATTGCTATTTTTGTTGTTACTGAACCTACGTCTATACCTAGAAATGATTTTTTATTCATTTTCTACCTCATTTTTTGATTTTTTATCCCGAGCATAGTTAACTAAAGGTTTTTGTTTTGGTTGAACAGAGCCGTTAGTAACTTTTAAATGCCCCTTCGGCTATGAACAAGGTAATTCTATGTTAAAAACGGTTTTAAGTAAACAATTCTTTTACTATAATATCCTGCCGGTAATTCCATAAAAATTTATAATAAACACCCCGCTGTATGCTAATGGCAATATGGCTAAAACGCCTTAATCAGCGTAAACCTCCTGTAGGCTTTCAGCTGTGGTCTTTACTTTTGGTCTTTCTACAGGAATTACAAAGCTAAATGTTGATCCCTGGCCTAAATCGCTCTCTAACCAGATAGCGCCGCCAAGGTGTGAAAGGATTTTTTGTACCAGGGCAAGTTTAAGCCCCGTTCCTCCATGTTTTTTAGCGCCAATCCTGTCTGTTTGCTTGTATTCATCAAAAATTACAGCTTTTTCTTCCTCAGAAATACCTATTCCGGTATCTGTTACGGTAAAAAGAGTATAGGACTTATCAGTAAACTCTTGCGGGGGAGCAATTCCCTGAAATTTTAAAAGCTCTAAATCCGGGTGCATGATTTTTAGCCTGATAGAGCCGATTTCCGTAAATTTAACCGCATTTTCAAGCACAGTAGTCAGAACTTTTGAGAATAACCCTTCGTCAGAATATACGTTTTTCCTGGTTAAATCATTAAGATCAACTTCAAGCTGCAAGCCCTTAGAGGCAATGCGAGACTGAAGCCTCTCAATTATCTGATTAATAGTAGTTACAAGGTTAAAACCCTTGATATCAGTTTCTATGTGGCTACTTTCCAGCCTTGATAGTTCTAAAAAGTCTGTTATAAGTTCTAAAAGAGAATTTGCGTTTTTGTTCATTATGGTAACGTATTTTAGCTGTTTTTCGTTTAGCTCTCCGCAAATTCCGTCCAGTAATCCCTGGGAAAACCCGATCAATGAATGCACAGGAGTTTTAAAGTCGTTAGAAAGCCCTGTTATAAAGCTGCTTTTATATACGCTAATTTTTGAGGCTTTTTCGTATTCCATCAGGAGCTTTTCAATTACCCTTTGATTTCTTGTTACATCCCTTGCCGTAACTATGATTTTTTGTTTTTTTATAAGCTCACCGCAAGAAATATCAACAAAAAGGCTTTGATCAGCTTTGTTTTTTGAAGAAATCACAAAGGCTTTGCCTGTTTTAACAGATTCATGGATTTTTTCTGTTTCCTCATCAAAAAGTATGGCTATATTACGCCCCATCATTTCTTCCCTGGTGTAGCCAAAAATTTCACAGGCTTTTTTGTTCCATTGCAAAATATTGTCAGAGTAATCAATTAAAATAACTGCTTCCGGATAGTTGTTAAAATTATTTATAAAGGAAAAATTTTTTATAAGAGAATCAAGCTTCATGAATAAAACTGGTTTACCACTTCTTTAATTAAATAAATCATATCATGAATTAGTTGTAAAAACTCCGGTTTTCAGATAAATTATCCTTAATGGATCCGGGAGGTTTACCTGTAAAATGGTTGTTAAAAAAATCAGTATAATCATACCTGTTTATAATGAAATTCACACTCTGGAAAAAATTCTGGAAAAAGTTGAAAATTCCCAAATGCAACAGCTTGAAAAGGAAATTATCCTTGTAGATGACGCTTCCACTGACGGTTCCAGAAAAATTTTAGAGAGGTACAAGCAGGAAAACAGGTATAAAGTAGATTTTCATGCTAAAAATATGGGAAAAGGCGCTGCAATAAGAACAGCCTTAAGCCATATTACCGGAGATATAGTTATAATACAGGATGCAGACCTTGAATATGACCCGGATGATTACAATGAGCTGATAAAATTAATAATGGATGATAAAGCTGATGTTGTCTACGGTTCAAGGCTTTCAGGAGGTAAGCCTTCGCGGGCGTTTAAATTTACTCACCTGGTGGGCAATAAAGTTCTTACTTTCATAACTAATTTGCTGTATGATTCCACCCTGACCGATATGGAAACCTGCTATAAAGCTTTTAAAGCAGATATAATCAAGGGTATTACCATTAAATCAAACAGGTTTGAGTTTGAACCTGAAATTACAGCTAAGGTTTTAAAGAAAAAATACCGTCTTTATGAGACATCTATTTCTTATTATGGAAGGGATTACCATGAAGGCAAGAAAATAACGTGGAAAGATGGTATTACTGCTCTTATTGCCTTAGTTAAGTATAGAATTAGCGATTAAGCCAAAGAATTATATATCATTACGAAGAGTACCCGAAGGATGCGACGAAGCAATCCATACTATAGCTGTTGCCTGATGGATTGCTTCGCTCCTGTCAGTCGCTCGATATGAGGGTTAAAATTATTTCACTGTTAATTTTTTTACATGTTTTTCTTCTTTTTTAGTAGTAGGAACACTGATTGTAAGCACTCCATCTTTGTAATCAGCCTGGGCTTCTTCGCTTTTTACTTCCTCAGGCAGAGGAATTGTCCTCATAAACCTGCCGTAGCGAAATTCGCTTCTGTAAACGTTTTCTTGTTCTTCTTTTTTCTCTTCCCTGGTTTCAGCTTTGATTTTTATTGAATCTTCAGTTACCTCGACTTCAATATCTTCTTTTCCGATGCCGGGTAACTGGGTTTTAAGTTCAATTTTGCCTTCTTTTTCACACAGTTCAACAGGCGGGCTTAAAATCATTTCGCCTTTTTCAGCTTCTCTTTCAAGAATAGGTTCAAATGTGCTTCTGAACATGCTTTCCATTTCATCGCGCAGTTCACGCATATAATCTTCAAGATAATATTGCTTTGGTTTTTTTATTTTCATTAAAGCCATGGTTTTTCCTCCTGATATAAACAGATTTCAATACCATGTGAAATTATTTTGACTTAAAATTCTACCTACTTCCCTCTAATTTTATTGGTGTAAAATTTTTATATGTTATCAAGAAGTTTTAATGCTTTCAAAATACTTTTATGGGAATTATTTCCCAACCTGATGCTTGAAAAAATTGATTATAAGCTGGAGGGCCATTGCAATAAATGCGGGGATTGTTGCAGGTATTTACTGTGTTTAGAACCTTTTTCAAAGTTTGATTTCAAGCTTATGGCTCTGCTTTTTCCAAAATACAAGCGTTTTAAGGTTATAGGCGAAGATTATAGCGGAAACCTGATTATAGCCTGCAATTTAATAAAAGAAGACGGGCTTTGTCCGGATTATGAGAAAAGACCTGGAATTTGCAGGGCTTATCCCAATCCTAAAAAGATTTATTCAGGCGGGAACCTGTATAGACGCTGTTCATATAAACTAATTCCGCAAAAAACCTTTGAGAGCTACCTTAAGGACTAGTTTTTTAACAAACCAGCATTCCCTTAGCCACGGCTGAAGGATCTTTACCTAAAGCCTGAGCTATCTTCATGGCAAACTCAAAAGCAGCTCCCGGGCCTTTGCCTGTAATTATATTGCCGTCTTGAACCACCATATCCTTCAGCGGGGGAGTGTTAAAATACTTTTCGAACCCGGGATAAGCTGTAAATTTAGAATTGTCCAGAATTCCGGCATGGCTAAGCACAATTGGCGCAGCGCAGATTGCACATACCAGGGCTCCATTTGCGTTTGCCTTTTTAACCGTATCAATTACGGTCCGGTTATCTCTCAGGTTGGCAGAACCCGGCATTCCCCCGGGCAGGACAATTGCCCTATAATCCCTGTCCTTGCAATCATTTAACGTCTCATCAGCAATGAACTTTATATTGTGGGAAGATACGACTTCCCTGTTATCGCTTAAAGAGGCCAGGCATACATCAAATTCAAGCCTGCGCAGCACGTCAATTGTAATAACCGCCTCTGCTTCCTCAAAACCTTCAGCCAGGATAATTAATATATCGCTCATAGCAGTCCTCCTTATTTTTTCTATTGAATACCTTAACATAGTTTTGCGCTAAAATCCCGGCCTCTTTTATAAATAAACCGAATAACGGGTTCAGAATTTTTCAAAAATCCCCACCATGAATGAGCTACTGCATTAGCTCCCGCTGCCGTATACTCCCGCCTGTCCAACTTTATGTTTCCCGCAATGCGTATCCAGGATGACAATAGTATTTTATTACTCAACAGTAACTGACTTGGCAAGATTTCTGGGCTGGTCAATGTCTTTACCCAGGAATTCCGCTATGTAATATGCAAGCAGCTGTAAGGGAATCGTGGTTAATATCGGGGAAAATACCTCGTCTGTATACGGAATATTGATTATAAAGTCAAAAACCTGCTCAAGATGCTCATTTTCCTCGGAAGTAACAGCTATCATGTTTGCGTTTCTTGCTTTTGACTCCTCGCTGTTTGACAGGACTTTCTCATAAACCTTGCCCGGCGCCAGAACTGACAGCACAGGAATTGTCTCATCAAGCATGGCAATTGGGCCGTGCTTTAATTCACCTGCCGGGTAGCCTGTAGCGTTAATATAGCTTATTTCCTTAAGCTTAAGCGCGCCTTCTAATGCGACAGGGAAGTTGATTCCACGGGCAATGTAGATAAAATTCCTTGTATTATGAAACTTTATAGCGCACTCATGAATCTTTTCCTTATTGCTTAAAATCATCTCAATCTTCTGCGGGAGCTGGATAAGTTCTTTTTTGTATTCCTCTATACGCTCAGCCGGCAGGGAATTTTTGATTTCAGCAAGGAAAATAGCAAGCAAATAAAAAGCCATAAGCTGCGCTGAATAGGATTTAGTAGCAGCTACGCTGACTTCAAAACCGGCATTAACCGGCAATAAGCTGTCAGCTTCTCTTGCCATTGTTGAATCAGGCCTGTTAGTTATTACAAGGACATGTGAACCCTTTGCTTTTGCCTGTTTTATTGCGGTTAAAGTGTCAGCGGTTTCTCCTGACTGGGAAACCCCAATAGTTATAGAGTTTTTACTAACAATTGCGCGTTTATAAATGTACTCACTGGAAGCCTCGACATCCACAGGGACCCCGGTGAACTCCTCAATAAGGTATTTCCCCACAAGCGCGGCGTGAAGAGAGGTTCCGCAGGCAATAACCTGGATTCTGTCAAGGTTTTCAAGCTGCTGCCGGGTTAATTTAACTTCTTTCAGGTTCAAAGGCTGGTCAGTGCTTCTAAGTTTATCAAACAGGGTTTGTCTTATTACGTCGGGCTGCTCGTGGATTTCCTTAAGCATAAAGTGCTTATAGCCCATTTTGCTAACGCTTACAGGTTCCCATGGGAGGGTTTCCACCTTTTTCTTAAGTATATTACCCTCAAGGTCAAGGATTTTATATGATGAACTCTTAATCTGTGCGATTTCATTGTCTTCCAGGTAAATTACCCGCTTTGTATGCTCCAGTATTGCAGGCGCATCACTTGCTATAAAGTTCCTGTTCTTGCCGACCCCAACGATAAGCGGAGCGCTTTTCCTGGCTGCATAGAGGGTTTCAGGGTCTTCCTTAAAGATTACGCCCAGCGCATAAGCCCCGTCAAGCTTTTTCAGGGCATGCCTGATCGCGTCGCAGAACTCATGCCCCTGGTTAAGAAAGTCTTCTATCAAATGGGCAATGACTTCTGTATCGGTCTGGGACTTAAATTCAACCCCCCGCTCGGAAAGTTCTCTTTTTAATTCTTTATAGTTTTCTATAATGCCGTTATGGACAATTGAAACCTTGTTTTCTGAGCTAATGTGCGGGTGCGCGTTGGTTTCATTAGGAACACCATGAGTTGCCCATCTTATATGCCCGATTCCTGCTTTCAGGCTGTATGAGGAGGAATTGCCGTTAAGCAGGTTTCTTAAATTTTCAAGTTTGCCCCGGGCTTTGTAAACTTTTAGTTCATCCCCGCCGTGAACCGCGATTCCCGCAGAGTCATACCCTCTGTATTCCAACTTTTCCAGGCCTTCAAGCAGGAAAGCGACTGATTTTTCATGGCCTATGCAACCTACAATTCCGCACATTTTATTACCTCATTGTCCCGAATTAATCTGATTACTTTTAAGAATAACAAAATAATTTTATCTTACAAATTAGATAGTTGGTGGTGGTATTTTTTGACGTGAAGTCATTGCGAGGAGTGAAACGACGAAGCAATCCACTTAAGTCTACTTGATGATGGATTGCTTCGCCCGCCCCGCCCATGGCGGGTACCGGGCTCGCAATGACAAATCACGTATTTTTATACCACTACCTTATTTTTTTATAGTGATCT
>JANQEB010000251.1 GCA_028278605.1 Candidatus Gastranaerophilales bacterium | reverse complement strand
AGCCTGTTTCTAAAAAGTTAATGCAGAAGTTGTGTGTTTTTTCCGGTTTGCCGGAAGATGAGATTACAAGCTGGGTTGTGGCGGATAAGTATTCGGCAGATACTCTGCGTACAGCAGTAGGGTGCTAAGTAACGCGAATCGCTAATTGTATTTTTTGAAAAATTCCTTGTCATAAATTACCTGAGTATTTAATTTACTGTAAATAAAAAGTTTTTAAAATCAAAAATACTTTAAACAATGGATATGAGATTAAGGCTATATTCTTACAATAATTATTGAGAAAGTCTAATTTTAAAAGTCTGCCATGGTTATAATTCTGTGATGAAAAGCTCTATAGTAAAATTAATTTTTATTTCAGTCCTTTTAGTAATGTTTATGGCATTGCATTTATCATCAAAGGCGCAACAAAATGCCAGGCTTAAAAAGCCCTCAATTAAGCAGGAAAAAAATGTAGATGTAACTTTTTCCGACTTTGAAGACAATGAAGAGAAAGTTGTTATAAGTATTGTAAATTTTGGCAGAAAAAACCCTTTTAAACCTTATTCTCCTGCCAGAGTAATTAAATCAAACAAGGATGTTTTTGCCCCTGATGATATTCCCTTGCCTCCGGAGTATAAAGGAGCTGATGAAATTAGCCATCAAGCGTCTATACTTCTAAACTCTAAGGTTAACGGAATTTTGTACGACCCCTCAGGCAGGTCTGTTGCCATTGTTAACTTAAACGGTTTTGAATATATGCTTCATAAAGGAGACATTGTTGAAAATATAGAGGTAAACGCTATTTCCAAGAACAGCGTTACTTTAAAATACGGTAATAATTCTTATACAGTCTCTGTTGGAGAAGTGATTGAGGGAAGTATAGCCCAAAATACCGTTCAAAGAAGTCAAAACGCTTTTGGCGGTTATAAAAACTATATGCCGGAATCTGACCATGAATTACCTGATATTAACCTGGAGGAATATGCAAATTAATGAATAAGTTACCCAAAAAAGTAATATTAGTACTCCTTTTCTGCTTAATTGCGGGTTTTTTGCTAATGGGCCCTGCCGGGGCTAATCCATCAGCCATACCTATCAGAAAAGAAATTGAGAATAACAATTTTTCAGGGATTCCACTTAAAGGCGGCGTTAAAATTGACCACCAGGAACAGATTGTAAATCTTAATTTGAGAAATTCTGACATCAGGCAGGTCCTCAGGATGCTTGCTACTAAAGCCGGCATGAATGTCATTATTCACGAAAGCGTGGCAGGGATTTTGACTTTGGACCTGGTTGAGGTCGATTTAAATAGAGCATTTGAATATATTATGCTTATGAATAACCTTACTTACCGGAAAGACGGTAACACTCTTATTATTGCTGATAACGACACAGCAAGTGATATAGGATTAAATATTTCTGAAATTAAATCAATTAAAATTAAATATACTGATGCCCAGAAGGTTGCAGCTTTTTTAAACCAGAATGTTTTTAGCGTAAACAGGCCTAACACAAGCACATCTTCTATTATCACAACAAACCCGAGCACAAACGAAGTCCTGGTCTTTGGAAGTGATGATGATATTCGGTTGGCCAGGGAAGTTATTGCATATCTTGATGTGAAGCCCCAAATAAGAAATTACCAGATAAATTTTGCTGACCCTATTGCAATGGCATCCAAAATATGCTGGACAATTTTTAAATCGGACGATGGAGAAGAGAGTTTTACCCTTGAGGCTGACCAGGAAGAAGGCAGTGAGACTGAGCTTGTATGTGGGGATACTTCTGAGACTGAGGGTGAGTCGGAAAGTGATTTACTGGAAGATTTTAATTCCCCATCATACTGGGTGCTTGCTGATACCGGCTTAAACCAGGTAACAATTTATGGCGGTACCGCTGAACAGCTGGTTATGGCTGATGAAATTATCAAGAATTTTGATAAAAGAGAACCCCAGGTTTATATGGAAATATCAATTATTGAACTAAATGAGGACGGTTCAAGAACATTAGCCTCAACCTATACTTATGAAAGAAATAGCGCTACCTGGAATTTTGCGGATGGTTCAACAACTTTAAACTTTCTGCAAGGCAGCATGTTTGGTGTAAATAAAGACTTTACTGCCGATATTAAGGCGCTTATAACCCAGGATAAAGGCAGGGTACTTGCAAACCCCAGAATTGTCGCGGCAAATAATACAAAGTCAAATATTAAGATTTCTTCTGAAGTAGTAGAATCCAGGGACGTAGAGCTTGATCCTGACACAAACACAATTGATACGACCGTAAATATAGGTGATGGTGATTCAATTGAATTTGATATTTTGCCTAAAGTTACTCCTAACGGCTATGTAATACTTTCTCTCACAGGATTTACCTTTAATACAATTAAAGGAAGTGTTACAGATTCAGACGGGGACCTGATTGCCACATTAACAAATTCAAGAGATGTGGAAGCAAAAAGAGTCCGGGTTAAAGACGGGGATACCTTTGTGGTTGGCGGGCTTATCCAGGAAACAGAGACTATATCTCATAAAAAGATTCCTGTCTTAGGTGATATACCTGTTATTGGTACATTATTCCAAAACCAGGGTACTGATAAAACCAGGTCTGAACTAATTATTATGATTACTCCGAGAATTATTAGAGATGTTGATGAAATTGAACCTGTATAAAACTTCATTTTTTTTGAAAAATGTTATATTTTATAAATATAACTTGTAAAAAGTTTATAAATAAAAAGAGTTTGGTGATATGTCCGCAGATAAAATTACTGAAAAAATAAAAAATAGCATTGATTCCCAGTATATAAAAAAGTTTTCTTTAGACGATTTAAAGGAAAGTAAATTTATCCCGATCAACAAGATTGAAAATAATCTTGTCGTTGGTATTTCTAAAGCGGATTTCGATGAAAATAAAAACGCGATTCTTACTAAAATTGTATTAAATACAAAACTAAAACCCAAAATAGTGCCTTTAACCGAACAACAATTTAATGACCTGCTTGAGTATAGTAAACAAATATATAAATATAGCCAGCAGGAAGATGCCATTTCTGTAGTGGAAGACGGTCATTCTATTTCGGCTGCGCCCTCAGATAGCCAGGCTTCCCAGGGAGCCCCCCAAAAAAAGAGACTGGGAGACCAGCTTCTTGATGACGGGCTGATTTCAAGAGAGCAGCTCGACGAGGCGCTATTTCACAGCAAGCAGTCAGCCACACCAATTGGGTCTGTGCTTGTAAAATTAAACTTTATTACTGTCGAACAGTTAAGAAACGCTCTTTCCAAGCAACAAGGAATTGAGAGTGCGCAGGTTAAAGACTTAAATATTGATCCTGCTGTAATAAAGCTCTTGCCCGAAGACTTTATCAGGGAAAATAAAGTTGCGCCTCTCAGGACAAATGGTAAAGTGCTTACGGTCGGGATGGTAAAACCTGATGATACGCAAGTTTTAAACGATATTATTTTCTTAACAGGCTTGAAGCCAAACCCGATGATTCTTACTCATATCGAGTTTGAGCAGTGTTTAAAAAGCTTTTTTGAAACTGTTAAAGAAACGGAAAAAATACTTGAAGAAATTAAATTAGAAGGCCACGATGTTTTTGAAGATGGAGACGGGCTCTGGGACCAGTTTGAAAAAGAAACTGAAGAGGATACAAACCTTGTTGCAAAGTTTGCAAGTTCGATTATTACAGATGCGATTGACAGGGGCGTAAGCGATATTCACATAGAACCCCGTATGGATGGATATATTGTACGTTACAGGATTCAGGGGATTTTGCAAAAAGTACTGGATATTCCCAGAAAAGCTGAATCTTCTGTAATTTCCAGGTTAAAAGTTATTGCAAGAATGGATATTTCTGAACATAGAAGACCTCAGGACGGTCATATATCACTTAAGTACAATGAAAAAATATATGATTTAAGGGTAAGCACATTACCTGCCAACCAGAAGGAAAAAATGGTTATCAGGGTTTTAGCGCCGGATGTAAAAATGAGCAAGGGCGATAATAAACTTAAACTGGTCGGGGCAACTCCAACTGAAGTTGACAGAATTGAGCTTATGACAACAAAGCCGTATGGAATTATACTGGCAGCCGGTCCTACCGGCAGCGGTAAAACAACAACTTTATATTCAATCTTAAATAAAATAAGCAGTGAAGAAATTAATATCACAACGGTTGAAGACCCGGTTGAAATTAAGCTGGACGGTATTAACCAGGTGCAGGTAAACCCCAAGGCAGATATTACTTTTGCTTCCTGTATGAGGTCAATCCTGCGTCAGGACCCTGATATTATAATGATCGGAGAGATCAGGGACCTTGAGACGCTTGAAACTGCGGTCCATGCAGCAATCACGGGCCATCTTGTATTAAGTACGGTTCACACAAACTCGGCTGCTTCAACAGTTACCCGTCTTATTGAAATGGGTTCACCGGCTCACCTCATAGCATCAGCGCTTGAAGGTATTATTTCCCAGAGGTTAATCAGAAGGCTTTGTCCAAATTGCAAAGAGCTTTATGAGCCGCAGGAAAAAGAATTAAGATATGTTGCTGTTACAACTGATGATAGAGACGAGTTTTTGAACAGCAAAATTTATAAACCAAGTGAAAACGGATGTGAGCAGTGCAATAATTCCGGTTATGCCAGCAGGATGGGGATTTATGAGGTTTTGCCGGTTAACCGGGAAATTAAAAAATTAATTTCTACGAATGCAACAGATAATGAAATTGAAGAAATTGCTATAAGCTGCGGTATGAGGACATTGCAGGCAGGCGGAATTGATGCCGTGCTTGCCGGGGAAACATCTATTGCTGAGTTTATCAGGGTTCTTGGTGTTGTTAGCGGTTAATTAAAAGAGACTTATATATGGGAACTTTTAACTACGAAGCTCTTAAAAACGGAAATGAAAGAGTTAACGGGAATATCGAGGCCGGTTCTGAAAAAGAAGCCAGGGATTTGCTTAGAAAGCAAGGCCTGGTTCCAATTAAACTCCATGAAAAAGGCACTATTATCCAGGCCAAAAAAACAAGCTCTAGTAAAAAGAAAAAAGCTCCTAAAAAAGCTGAAGTTAAAAAATTAAGCATGAGAGAGAAAATTGATTTTACCAATATTCTCTATACTTTTTCCAAGTCAGGAATTTCATTAATCGAGTCTTTATACTTTATTGAAACTAACGCTGAAAGTAAAAATATCCAGAATATAACAGTGGAAATAAGAAGACAAATCCTTGGGGGTATGGGACTTAGTGATGCACTGGCCAGGTTCCCGAAAATGTTTGATGAAGTTTATATTGGCCTTGTTAGAGCCGGTGAGGAAAGCGGGGAGCTTGAAGAAACCCTGTACAGGTTATCTTATCTGCTTGAAAAGCAGGATAAACTTAACAGTAAAGTTATTTCAACACTGGCATATCCTGTGTTTGTTATGGCACTGGCTATGATTGTTACAATTTTGCTGCTAACATTTGTTTTTCCGGCATTTAAAAACATGTATGACCAGCTGGGAAGTGAATTACCTATTCTTACACAAATTTTTATGTCTACAGGTATATTTTTAAAGGCTAACTGGTATTTAATCCCAATAATATTCTTATCTGTTTTTGGGTTCATATATTTTATATTTAACTGGAATGTTTCAAAAAGGTTTATAGACAAAGTTGGTCTGGAAATACCGGTTTTCGAGAAGTTTTTAAGATATACGAGCATTGCAAACTTTATTATGGTATTAAGAGTTGCATTTGAAGCTGGTATACCAATGGTAGACAGTCTTATGTTCGCGAGCCTTACCATCAGAAATGCGGTTTTAAAAGATGCGTTAAGAAAAGTTATTATAGAGGTGCAATACGGAACTTCTCTTTCAGTTTCCCTTAGGAATTCCAAGGTGTTTCCCGGAATTGTTATGTGTATGATAGCAACAGGTGAGGAAGCCGGTTCTCTTACGGAAATGCTCAGGCAGGGCAGTGAATATATTGACGATCAGGTAGAGAGGATCGTTGATTTGCTCAGTAAGCTGTTTGAGCCGTTTCTATTTATGATCATTGGAGGTATCGTGCTTACATTGGGACTTTCTCTGTACTTGCCATTGTTCCAGGCATATGCAAATATAGGATAAAACCTGATATTTCTATAAGTTTAAATAGGAAATTGAAGTATGGACAAAAGATATTTTGAAGAAACAGACTTAAGCCATGAAGATGCTATGAAACCCTCGGTATCTGGTTATTGGTCAGAAAGAATTTTTGTTATAACTGAGGATTACGAGATTAAAGGATTTGTTTTTATGCCTAAAACAGGCAGGAAAAACAGGATGTTATCTGATATCCTCAATGGGGAAAGACGTTTTGTCGCTATAAAAGATGCGGAAGTCCATTGCAGGAAGTCCCCGGTTGAAAGCGACGCAACATATAGTTTTATACAATTAAATCTGGATTCGATTATTCTTATAAGGCCATGTAAAGAAGGTTAAAGTTAACAAATGGAAATATTTTCTGATATAAATAGCCTTTTTAGCTATACATTTTCACGGGTAAAGTACAGTATGGTCCTAACATTACCTTTTTTGACCTTCTGGTTACTTCTGGGATTTATATTGCTGCCCCTGACTTCCGGCGGGCAGGGCGTGATTTTTACCATTATTTTGCTTGTGGGTTTAACTGCTGCTTTTATGTCTGGCTGGCTGAATATGTTTAAAAAGTGTGCAGAGTTTCCGGTGGACGAAAATTTATCGGAAGATAAACGTACAGTTGATTCTTTCAGCTTATTTAGCGAATTTTTTCCCGGTGTTGGCAAGAATTTCGGAAAAATGGCGTTAGGAGTCATTATATATTTTTTCCTGTTTAATATAATGATATTAGTTATTGAAGTTGCAATTATCCCAATTTTTGGTTCATTTGAGAGTTTTTCACCGCAAGAAATGATGAAAGCCCTTGAAACACCTGATAAAACAATAGCTTTCTGGAATGAGATAAGCGAATCTGATAAGTCCAGGATTTTTCAAATAGCTGTTTTAGAATTTATATTCGGCTTTTTATTTGTGTACTTGACCATGTTTTGGGCGCAGTTGGTGATTTTAAGAGATTTTTATCCTTTAAAAGCAATTGCACAGAGTGTTAAGACGGTTATTAATGACCCGGTCCGGACCGGCATTATATTTTTCCTGAATTTCATACTGGTTTTAACAGTATTCTTTGCCGGTGCTATATTAATAGTAAACCCTGTATTCAAGCTTGTAATGATACTTGTATTTGTATATGCGCTGGTATTTTATGTAATGGCAACGTTTTTGTATCTTGAAAGATATACAGAGCCGGAGCAGGAAATCAAAACAAACAATAATTAACGTGAATCTCTAAATAACCAGGAGTCTTGATATGATTGATTCAAAATTCCTTAAAATTTATAGAAAGAAGGCGGCGGCTTCGCCGCCGCCCACCTCCAGGGCGAGTTGGCCGGGAATGAGTTACGCAAAACCTCCAACGAAAATGAGTTCTTGCGAACTCCTGCTTCTCACCAAAACTAAAACGTTTCCGTTTCGGTTTTGCTCCACTCCCGCTTCGCTGCGAAAACGCGGACAGCACCGCCTGCTTCGCATAGGCGTTTTAAGGAATTTTGATTTTTATACAAGAAATT
>JANQEB010000249.1 GCA_028278605.1 Candidatus Gastranaerophilales bacterium | reverse complement strand
TCATTTTGGTATAACTTTTTTTGTTTTAAGGATATTTTCTATTTCTTTCATATAATTCTGTGGAGATATCTCAAAATTTTCCAGTAATCCTATGATGAGCTTTACTGATTGCAGGTCAAGCCTTAAATCCATTGTTAAATATTTAATTACTTGTCCTTTTTCTATATCATTCAGGGAATAGCGCAGTTCATTCTCAGAATTTTTCCCGGGGTAGAGGAGTTTTTCTTTATTATAGGCTCTTAGTGCCGCTATTGGAATATTAATAAGGCTTGCTGCCGTTTCAATTTTAAAAAATGGTTCATCAAGGTTTATGGAATATTCAAGCATAAAATATCTGTCTTTCTCACTTTCTGTCTGTAATGGCTCCTATGCCGTCCGAGTTTTTATATAATAATATTTACAATATTCAAATGCAACAATCTGAAGATAGAAAAGAACAATTCCTTAAGGCTTTAGGGTCAGTTATTGAAACTTTAAGAAATACGAAAAATAAGTCGGCCAGATTGATTTCTTACGAAACTGGCATAACCAAGTCTGTGTGGATAGAAATGGAAAGAGGATATACTAATTCTCAAATTGTAACCTTTTGCAAGATTGCAGAGGCTCTTGGAGTGCCGCCTGGAGAACTATTAACACTTGTCTATAAAAAATTGCCGGATAACTTTTCTCTTCTGGAGTAACATTTCTCCTTTTTTATCTTAAAAACGGTAAAGAAAAGCACAGCATTTTTATGCTATGCTTATGTTGTAAAAAATTTACGTTGTATAAAAATTGAATCACAATTTGTGTGATCAATCAATCACAAAATATATGTTGCTGGAAAATTTACGTGAAAAAATAAGGGCCAACTTTAAAACTTTTCGTGAGTCCAAAGGTTTATCACAAGCGGCTATGGCAGAGAAATTAGGGTGTTCCCAGTCTAAAGTACAATCTATTGAGTATGGAAGACAAACGCCAAGCCCTGATGATTTAGTAATGCTGGCAAAGCTAGGCTTGGACATTCATTGGCTTTATACTAATGAGGGTGAAATGCTGTATAGCAGGGAAGTAATGAAACAAGAAGTAAAGGCGTTAATAGACTTATTGGAACCTTTTATTGAGTAAAATTTTTTTATTAAAATGATAATTTTATAAACTAACATTTCTTTCTTGGTTACTGTGCGGATGCGAATCGATCGAGTCGAGGCTTAATTATAATAGTATTTAAAATAATAAAATGCAACAATCTAAGTACGAAGATAGAAAAGAAGAACTTAGTAAGGCTTTAGCTGATGTTATAGAATCCTTAAGAAGTTCAAAAAACAAATCAGCCAATTTAATGTCTGACGAGATAGGTATATCTAAGGGAGCTTGGCTAAAACTGGAAAGGGGTAACATCAGGTCTCAATTCTTAACATTTTGTAGGATTGCAGAGGCTCTTGACGTTTCACCTCCTGAATTATTAGCTATGGTTTACAAGCAATTACCGGATAATTTTTCTCTTCTGGAGTAACATTTCTCCTTTTTTATCTTAAAAACGGTAAAGAAAAGCACAGCATTTTTATGCTATGCTTAGTTTGCTAAATATCTAATTTTATTCTATCTACAAGGATAACCGCTAAATGGAAAATGCCAACAAGTCAAACTTGTGCATTGGGGATCGGCTTAAAAAATTCAGGGAAACTTTCTTAAATCTTTCCCAAAGTGCGCTTGCAAAAGAACTTGGATGCTCGCAGCAAAAAATTAACCAAATTGAAAACGGAACACAGCAGGAATTAAAATTCAGAGATGTAATCAAATTAGCAGAAATGGGATTGAATATTCACTGGCTTTATACTGGTAAAGGTAATATGCTTTATTCAAAACAAAGTTTTAGAAAACAGGCGCAAGCAGTTATAAGCGTTTTAGAAACCTTTGTTGAGTAAAAATTTTTGGTAGTGGTATAAAAATACGTGATTTGTCATTGCGAGCCCGGTACCCGCCTATGGCGGGAGGCGGCTCAGAATGACGAAATGAGTAAAAATTTTTTATTACTTACTTAGACTCAAGTGGATTGCGGGGCCTGTGCTGAGCGAAGCCGAAGTATCTTTTCACTCCTCGCAATGACATAAGGAAAATTAATTAGCAATTCGAGTTAACCAGTCATTGAGGTTAAGTAGGTAACAAAAAATTTAATACTTTCTTTTTACTGCCTTTTTATGTGCAGCCCATTCAAGCTTATCGTTAATTTCAGCCAATTTAACCCGGCTATAGTTTCTTTCCAGGCAAAGCTGTATCAAATAGTCTGTAAAATGTGGATTTTTAGGCAAGAAAGAGCCGTGAAGATAGGTTCCAAACACATTTTGCTTCCTTGCACCTTCCAGTTTATCCTCCCCATTGTTGCCGTTGCCAATAACAACCCTGCCAATTGCCTCTGTTCCCTCCTCCAAATAAGTCAAACCGCTATGGTTTTCAAAACCAACAAGGGTATTTGCGTTTTCAAGAGGCAGATTAGTCTCTATAGTAACATTTCCAATATATCTGTTATGCCCGGCAATTGTATATGCATCTAAAATACTTATCCCTCTTAGTTCTTCACCTTTATGGGGTTTGTAATAATGCCCCAGAAGCTGATAGCCTCCGCAAATCGCTAAAAAAACCGCTCCATTTTTTGCTGCTTCCGCAAAAAGAGGTTTTTGTTTTTGTAGTTCTTCTGATACAGCTATTTGCTGCTGGTCCTGGCCTCCTCCTATAAAGTAAAAATCATAAAATTCAGGGTCAATTTTGTCCCCAAGTTCTACTTCACTGATATTTACCTTAATATCACGCCAGAAACACCTCTGGCTAAAGGCTAAAACATTGCCCCTGTCGCCATATATGTTTAGGAGTCCGGGATAGAGATATGCTACATTAATTTGCATGGTATTTGGGCAATTACTTTTTATTACGGATAAATTATATCAGAATGTAGTTGAATTTAAATAGGGCAATTCCTGATTATAGTCTGCTCTCTTCCCGGCCCGACACTGGTTATTTCAACGGGTACGCCGGTCAGGGACTCAATTTTAAGGATAAATTCTTGCGCGTTTCCAGGTAAGTCAGAAAATTCCCTGATTCCTGTAATATCCTGCTGCCAGCCGGGCATAGTCTCGTAAACAGGCTCAAGATACTTGTGAACATATGTACCGGAAGGGTAATTTTCATACACTTTGCCGTTGCGTCTGTCCTGGTATGCTGTACAAATTTTTACCTGTTCAAAGCTGTCAAATACATCGATTTTAGTAAGGGCAATACCTGTTAAGCCATTAATCATGGCGCTGTATCTTGCCCCTACAGAATCAAACCAGCCGCATCTTCTTTTTCTTCCGGTTGTAGTGCCGAATTCCTGTCCTATTTCCTGAAGCTTCCCGCCTTCATCATCGTTTAACTCCGTGATAAAGGGGCCTTCTCCAACTCGTGTAACATATGCTTTAAATACCCCAACTACTTTCCGGATATGTGTAAACCCAATTCCGCTGCCCGTGGAAGCTCCGGCTGAAATAGGATTAGAACTTGTTACATAAGGATAAGTCCCGTGGTCAATATCGAGCATCGTGCCCTGTGCGCCTTCAAAAAGAATGGTTTGCCCCTGTTTAAGCGCATTATATGTGATTTCTGAAATATCTTTTACATATGGGCCAAGTTTCTCGGCGTATTTTTCGCAGAATTCAATTATTTCCTGTTTTTCATAGGTTTTCTTGCCATAATGCTCCAGTATCATGTTTTTTTGAGGAAGAATTATCTCCAACTTTGAAGATAGCGCTTCTTTTTCAAAGATATCTTCTACCCTTATACCTGTCCTGCCGATTTTATCAATGTAAGTTGGGCCAATACCGCGCTTTGTGGTACCAATTTTGTTATGCTGCAGGGATTCTTCGCTTAGCTCATCAAGCGCAAGGTGATATGGAAGGGTCAAATGCGCCAGAGGGCTGATATATAAGTTAGAGGTATCTATCCCTTTTTCAATCAGGTTATCAATTTCAATTGATAGAACCTCCGGGTTAATTACAGTACCATTGCCGATAAGGCAAATCTTTCCGGGATAAAGTATACCCGATGGTATAAGATGGAATTTATATATCTTTCCGTCAGTAACTACAGTATGTCCTGCGTTACATCCCCCCTGATACCTGATAACAATGTCAGCTTTTTCAGATAAAAGGTCAATAACCTTTGCCTTGCCTTCATCTCCCCATTGACCCCCAACTATCACAACATTGGTCAAAGTTTAAATCTCCCTGGTCTTTACAAATATATTTATCGCCGAAATGTAGTATAAGTGAAAGGTTTTATAAGGTCAAATAAAATTTATACACGCTCTAATCGGCTCTTTAAGCTTAATTACAAAATGAAATCAGGTATCAGGCCAATAAAATGCCCTATTTAACCTCAATGACGGGTTATTTAACTGTAATAACAGGCCTTATTGATTATCATTTTCGGAAATTATCGTTATTTCAGGCTGGTCAGTCATTCTGTCAATAAAATGGCTATACCTTTGCATTCTCAGCTTTAACCAGCTAACCATGGTTTCTGAGCCGTAAATTTCCACTACCCTGGTCCTCTGGTAGTTCCTGTAGCTCTTATTATGGGTTTCTTCCAGGTAAGTATTACACTTACAGTTAAGTTCTTCTACCAAATCATAGAGAGTTTTTAACCATGCGGCTTCAACTGTGTTTTCGTTAACTCTGAATTCGATAATCATTGGTTTGTTTGACCTCCAATTTAATTGGGAAAGTTTCTTGTATATTAAAATTTCTTGCTATTGAAGATATTTCACTGTTGTCTGAAGGTTTTTATGTCCGAGCATCTGGCTGATTATGCAGATGTTTATACCCCTTTTGATTAATTCATCCGCAAAACAGTCTCTTAATTGCTGGAGTTTAATATCAGCACCTACTTTAGCGCAGGCTTTTCTCCAGAATTTGTTCAGGGCTTGATAAGTTAAGGATTTATCCGGTGTTTCACCTCCTTTAAAGATTAATCCTGTTTTTACGTTAATTTCATCAGTGTATAACCTGAATAGTTTTATGGACTCCGATGAAAACAGAGGTACTCGTCTTTTATTCTCATGGGAATTTACAAAAACTGTCTGTGTTTCCGCCTCTATATTTTCATATTCCAGGTTTAGGACCTCGTAAACCTTAAGCCCGGCTTCTAGCATAAGTGTAAAGATTAACCTGTATTTCAGGTTATTTTTGTTAATTGAATTATTTTTGTTAAAAATATCTATAGAACACAGGACTTTTTCTATCAGGCTTTTTTCGATTTTCCTGGGAACCAGCCGGGTTTTATGGGCTTTGCTTTCAATTTTTAGCAGCGGGTTTACCGCGATAAAATCTTTTCTATAGCACCAGTTAAGGAAGGTTTTTAAGCTGCTTATATGTCTTGCCCTTGTTGTAGGGGATTTATCGTTTAAACCGTTAAGATGCTCCCGCAGGATTTCAACATTGAGGCTTTCAATATCAGTTGAGCAATTGTTCATAAAGCTTCTCAGGTCGCTGCGGTAGTTCACAATTGTATTTTTGGACTTATTAGATGAACTCATTTCCCGTAGAAATTCATCAAGAATTTTTTTAAGATTATTTTTTTTCATAAACCAGCACTTCTTTTTTCTTTCCCACTTTACAAAAAACTTTCTTAAAGTACACAAAGATATTAAGTTTTTTAAATAAACAGTATATACATGACCTCTATATAATTTATATTATAGCAAACTATTTTGCCAATTTAAAGTGTTTAAATGTAAAAAAAATTTGATAAGGTCAATGTTTTTGGTGTATTAAATTATTGTTTTTCCTGTAAAAATTGAATTTTTTGGGAATAAATTCATAAAATTTGAGAGAAAAGCAGGTTTTTTAGAGAAAATTTTTTTGTTTTTCACAAATTTTATAGATTTTTGAGTCCGATAATATTATTTATGTAATAAGGAACTTTTTTTTATCTATAAGCAAAAAAGTAACATTAAGAAGCCTCCGCAAAGGGGCTAACTTATTGCAAATAAAGTACACTAATTAAAAGGGGGTTCGGTTTTGCTCCACTCCCGCTTCGCTGCGAAAACGCGGACAGCACCGCCTGCTTCGCATAGGCGTTTTAAGGAATTTTGATTTTTATACAAGAAATT
>JANQEB010000247.1 GCA_028278605.1 Candidatus Gastranaerophilales bacterium | reverse complement strand
GCGGGCGAAGAATCTCATTACCTGAGATCCTTCGGCAAGCCTCAGGATGACGGACAAAATTAATTTAACAGAGTACTAGTGGTATTTTTTGACGTGATAAAATATTTTAACTTATCTGGGGTTAGGGGGTGGGGGTACAAAATCACGTCATTTTATACCACTGCCAAATTTTTTATTACCTACTTACTGCTAAATTAAATTAACTTTTTAGCTTTTTAATGATTATTTGAATGTATTTTTAATAATAAACTTGTAAACTTTTATTACTTTAATTTTGATTATCCAAAATGCTTCTTTTAAATTACGAAATAAAAGATTAAAATAATAAATGAATTTTTGTGTTTAATTTTTTGCTTATATTTAAGAGTTGTTAAAAACATTTTGTGGTTTGAGCTATGAGAAAAAGAAAAGGTTCAGCATTAATATTCATAAGCGCATTGTCAGGACTGCTATTGCTTATCGCAATTACAGCAAGTGTTAACGCGGTTTCTGACGTGAATATAACAAATGAGGAAAGAAACAGGACAATGCTTGAGTTTGCCTGTGAATCAGGTCTAAACAGGGCAAAAGCAAAAATTGATAAAGCATTTAATAATAATAAGCTGAGTAACCTTGAACCGTTTGTAACCTTTCAGGGTACGGATATTGATGATACCGGCTTCAAGCCTGAAGAAAAAGTTTTTTCTGATGAGGCTTTTGTAACAGGATCAACTGATTACTATTATTTTGTGCTTGATACAGGCCAGGCGAATCCGAATATAACAGTCAGGTACGCTATTACAAGCGGCAGGCTCGTTGGAGAAGATGAGTGGCTGAGGACTCAGGGTTATACAACCAATAAGCTGTCAGTGGAAGCTGTGGCTTATGCGCCGGAGTACGGGTGGATCGGAATGACCGAAGACGTATGGGCAAGGAGAACTTCTCTTTTTATGTACCAGATCTTTTTTGAGAACGACCTGGAAATATTACCCGGCCCTACATTTGACCTTGCCGGGCTGATCCATACTAATGAGGATATGTATCTTAATTCCGGCGCTACGTTAAACATATATACAGACAGTTTGACTTCTGCCGGGGACATCTACAGGGGCCGTCTTGATAAGAGCCAGGTCGGCGGAACAGTTAAAATCACCCAGGGGGACAAATTCGGTACTTTAACTACAATGGGCTCTAACGATGATTCTGAAAATGAAAACTGGGTCGATATAGCAACTTCAAACTGGAGCGGTACAGTTAAGGATAGAAGCCTGGGCTCGACCAGGCAGGCAGCTCCTGACCTTAAGTCCTTTGAACCTGGCGGGTATTATGATTCCAATGCAGGTATAAGTATATATGTAGACACATCAGGGTCAGAAACCACATATGATATTTCCTATGCAGGTACTAAAGTTACTAAAACCAGCGCTGAACTTGGCGGAGCCCTCACGGAAGCCGATGTATATGATTACAGGGAACACCCATCAGGAAGCAATCCCGCAAATAACACACCTGTTAAGGTAACTAATGTTGATATTAATAAACTTAAGACAGCCCTGAATTTTTACCCGGAAAACGGCGTAATCTATATGACACGTGATGATGCTACTCCGGACCAGGACGGTGATCCCTATACCGCTGATACCAATAGGGAAGTAAGCGGGTTCAAGCTTATCGAAGGGGAAACCCTTCCTGACGCGACAACATTTGTAAGCGACCTCCCGGTTTATGTGGAAGGGACGTTCAACAAGCATACATCGGCTGACCCGGATGTTGATACCTGGAAACCATGCGCGGTTGTTGCTGATTCTATAACGCTGCTCTCTGATACCTGGGATGAAAACCAGAGTAACTGGAAAGACCCTAACGTAAAATCCGATACAAAAATGCCAAAAGCCGTGGATACAGAGTTTAACTTCGTATTAATCACCGGGAATGTCCCTACCAGGGAAGGACAGTACAGCGGCGGTTTTGAAAACTTCCCGCGCTTTCTTGAAGACTGGGGCGGTAAAAAAGTTGATATTTCAGGCGGGTTTATACAGCTTTTCAGAAGCAAGTACGCAACAGGAAACTGGAGTTATGGTAAGTATTATAAGGCCCCGCAACGTGATTGGAAATCAGAGCCAAGGTTTTCAAACCTGAATGATCTTCCCCCTGAGTTTGTTGATATGTTTCCAAGCACAGCTATAAGCGTTATCTATTCAGAATGGGGTTTGATCAGCAGAAATGAGTCCGCAATAGGAGTTTTTTAGTGTGCTGCTTTTAAGAAGAATAAAAAGACACGGCATATCAGTATTTGAACTTGTAATAGCCGGCGCTATACTTTCTGTTATTTTATCAACAGGCTATACCAGCCTTTCTCATTCCATGAAAACACAATATGCCCAAAAGGGCGCAGAATCTATAGGTTATGCAATAAAAAACGCTAAATACCTTGCCAGATCTGAAGGGGTAGAAACATCTTTTACTTTTACCAGGGGAAGTGGTTCTTACTCTGTTAAAGCTGACGGGAAAGTAATTACTGACAAGGATTATATAGGTTCTTACTCCGGGGAGTTGCCTGATAAAACCACAATTACCGAAAAAACCTGTTCTGATTTTCGTTTTGACGTAAATGGTTCTCTTATAGATACAACCGGAGCTACTATTTATACTGACTGCAAAATTAAAGTCGGTTACTCAGGCGGGCCTGAAGTAACTGTCTTAGTAAGAGGAAAAACAGGAAATGTTGAATATAAATAAATTTAATAAAAAGCAACAGGCCGGGCATCCTTTTAAAAAAGGGTTCAGCCTGACAGAAGCCATACTTTCAACCCTGGTGCTGGTAATGGTCATGATGGGAGCTGCCTTTATGTCCGAGGATTTTCTTGATGTTACTTCCAATAACTCGCTCCAGCTGATGAATGTAAGCCAGGCAAGAGAGATAACCCAGAGCATAACTTATGATGTTACTAATGCCGGGTATATTTACCCGCCGGGAGTTACAATAGCAATCAGCACCACTCACCCTGATACAGGCCAGAGCTGGAATTTTAATATAAGCACCAATGATTCGGTTGCAATACTTTTCAGCGACGGGACTGATTTATCCGGGAACCCGCTTTACGGTCTTGTTGTCTATTTCATGGAGGCTGACGGTGAAAGGACAACTCTTTATCATTTTGTGGATAACCCCTCTTACAGCTGGGCTGAAAATAGTTGCCCGGCGGAAAACCTTACAAGTTTTACAGGTGTAACATCAGGCATTATTACAGATGTAAACCGGGGAAATACAACTTTAAACTATGTTTTCAACTATGAAAACGGCCTGACAGATGAAATACTCCAGGGACAAATATCAGGCGTGGCAATAGATAACCCTGAAGCACTTATAAAAGGCATAGAATGGGAAATTGCCCAGGGTAATATTGAAGATCAGACAATAAGAATTAAAGGACTATCAAGAAATGTTCCAAGATTTATCGAATAAAAGAAGACATTCCGGCGGATACTCCCTTATAGAACTCATGATGGCTATGCTGGTCTTTGGGGTTATGGTCATTGCCTTGAGTTTTCCTATTTCAAACTCTATGTACCTTACCCATGACAATAAAAGCGTTAGTAATGCCAATAACCTTGCAAGAACATACCTGAGAGATATGCAGGACGCCTGGAAACTCCAGAATGATTATGACAACGGAAACCTGATCACAATTGGCTCTGACTATACTGATAATGGGAAATACAACGTTACAGTAAGCTCTTCTGCGCTGGAAACAGACGATGACGGTAACACAACTTTAAGAAGAATAAATATTACGTATGAAGATACTAATAACAACTCTTTATGTGATGTTTACTACGACTTTAACAGGCCTTAAGAAAAATTTTTAAAAATTTTGAACCCGTCATTGAGGTTAAATAAGAATATCAGGTTAAGCGAGTTTTATAAGCATTAAAGGACAACTGCATTCATATAAAAGCCGCTTTAAGGTTTGCGCCCGCAAATGCGCCATTGTGCCGTGCCAGACTACAGCTATAAAATCATTGCTGTTTTTACGGGAAAAATTGAGTATTTCTTCGCCCGGATCCCCGTGAGAAAGAGAAACATTAACTTTAACGTAGTTTTTCATATCCGGGCAAAAGCGTTTTAAGAATTCCTTTGCCCATGAAGACCACTCCAGCTGCGGGTAATCCTCATAATACGGCGCTGAATAGTCTCCCTCTATTTTTTCCTCTTTTGCGCCGCAAATATGAAGGATATTAATTTCAGCCCGGGTACGAGAAAGGATTTCCATTGCAGGAGCAAGCGCCTCTGAAGAACCCGGGGTCCCGTTTAGAGGGATCAATGCCTTATGAGGAAACCATTTTCTGTCCTCTATATGCAATGGAGCGCCCGGTTTAATCAGCATAACCGGCTTTGATGTCTCTTCAACTACTGTTTTTGTTGTGCTTCCAAGCCTTAAGCTCTCATCGCATGTTTTACCATGGGTTCCCATGACAATATAATCACACCCCTGCGCCTCTTCCAGGATAACCTGGGCGGGTTCTCCCGCTTTATACTTTACAACAAAGTATTTTAATTCCTCAACGCTTATTTTTAATTTTTCAAGAAGTTCCTCCTGAGAAAGCTCTTCTTCTGATATATGCAGGATACAAAGCGTCATATCCAGCAGGTCTGCAATGCTTTTTGCAGGTATAAACGCTTTTAATGACGCCTCGGAAGCATCAAGAGGCAGCAATACTTTCCCTTTCATAAATTATTTCCTTCCATTCCCATTTTTGCTCGTCTTTAATGGCAGTATATTCAGCACCGGGAGAAATTTCTTTCCAGTTATCAAAGCCCACACTTAAATATATGGTTTTTTCACCGGTAGTAGAAAAATTGATTTCATTATGGTTAAAAACAACATTTATATCCTGGTCCTGCCATTTAATAGAAAACTCAAGCTTATTCCACTCATCAGGTAAATTAGGGTCAAATATCAAGCCTTTTTCCACAGGATGCATACCTGCAAACCCAAATACCAAAGACATCCAAACCCCGCCAAGCGCGGCAATGTGAATCCCGCCGGCTGCATTGCCAAATGCATCACCAATGTCGATCTTAGCGTTTTTCAGGAAATAGTCATAAGCCTCCCGGGTTTTGCCTGCTCTTGCTGCCATAATACTATGGATACTGGGGCTTAATGAACTTCCGTGCCCGCATCTTTCCTCGTAGAATTCATAGTTAGCAACCAGTTGTTCCTGCGAAAAATGCTCACCAAAAAGCATCATAAACATTAAAACGTCAGGTTGCTTAATTACCTGGCTTTGTTCGGTGCGTTTTCTACCGAGAATCACATCCATAGGCACAGACCTTGGCTCATATTCCTGTAAGTCTATGTATTCAAGCTCATGAAACCCTTTAAACTGCTCAAAAATCCCGGACTGTTCATCATAACCATGATAAATATTGTCCTTAAAACCTTTCCAGTCATCAATTTCGTGTTTCTCAAGGTTAATTTTCTGTTTTAACTCATCCAGTTTTCCAGGATGTTCAGAAACCATCCAATCATAGATTCTCACTGCAAAATCAAGGTTATGTTTAACCAGGTAATTTGTATAAGCATTGTCTTCAACGCATTCATGGTATTCATCCGGCCCTATGACAGCATATATATGATAAAATCCATCTTCTTCCTTTCTCAGCAGGCTTTTGCAGAACCGCGCCGTCTCAAACAAAATTTCCGCGCCAAAATCCGTCATAAATTCATCATCAAGTGTTGCCTGCCAGTATTTCCAGACGCTATAAGCAATATCAGAAGAGATATGGTTCTCATACAGGCCGGAAAATATCATTACAACTTCGCCATTAGGGAGTATAACCATTTCAGGCGCGGCTTCCAGTCCGGAATCCGTGGATTCCCAGGCAAAGCATGCCCCTTTAAAACCCTCATTAACTGCGTTTTGCCTGGCCCCATCCAGCGTATTATACCTGTACATAAGCAGATTTTTGGCAATTTCGGGCTTTGTATAAAGGAAAAACGGTAAAAGATACATTTCTGTATCCCAGAATACGTGTCCCTTATACGATTCGCCCGATAAAGTCCTGGCAGGTATGGAATGCCTGCCCCCGCTAAATTCGCCGGCTGTAATTAAGTGATAAAGCGCAAAATCCACCAGTTTCCGGTCAAAATCATTGCCTGAAATCTTTACCTGTGATTGCTCAAAACGCTCTTTCCACTTACTTATATGCTTTATAAGACTTGCTTCAAAGTTGTTATTATTATATTTTTCATAATTAGACAGGGCAAATTGGACAGGCTCAGGGGTATCATTGCTTGTAGCTACGCAACAAAGGCTTTTTACAAGGTAAGTATAGCCGATTTCTGCCTGCCACTCAAAATTCTCAAAGCTTCCATGGTAAAAATTGTCTATTTTATAGTCATATTCAGGTTTTCTCTGCTCATCCCTGAAATAAGTTGAAAAATCGCTTTTTTGTATAAGCGCAAATTCCTTCTCAGAATACCTGGTTTTCATATGCATAGAGGCAAATTCAGCTATATCGCTGTTTAAATTCAGCAAATAGTCAAAATCAGCTGTATTACAGTCTATACCGCTAACAACATTGATATTTTCCGAGTAATTCTCCGGCCTGACAATCAAAAGCTTTCCCAGTTCGTGTTTTTCCGCCAGGGATATGTATTTGAGAATTTTTACGCTCGTAATCCTGCCTTCTTTGTCTTCATGCTTCCATTCCCTTACCACTGTCCCGTTTTCAAAATCAATATACCTGATATGCTTAAGCACATTGGACTCTCGCAATTCAAGAAGCTCACCGCCAACATATATCTTTATGCTGGTCCAGTCAGGAACCCTCACAAGAAAATTAAAGTCGTCTTCCGGCCCCTGAACATACATTCCCGCGATAAAAGAGCCCGGGTCTGACTCAGGATAGGACTCCTCCAGGCTGTTTCTTGTTCCTATGTAGCCGTTTCCCATGGAAAATATGGTCTCAATTTCCCGCTCTCTTACAGGCAGAATGGTCTTTTCCGCAAAAGGGCGGTATTCAGTGGTTTCTGTGTATTTATAGATAAAGCTTAATTTTAAATTTTCCATAAATAAAATTATGGACCGGATTATAAGCGATTTAATCCGACCTGTGTATAAAAACAGGGAACAATTTTATTTGAGAATCCGCGCCAGGGATAACTTTAGTTTAGTCCTGTACCGGTTACGTTTTCTATTTTGGCTAAAGCAACGTTATAGTCATAAAGCGTCTCGTAATAAGCAAGCTTGGCGCTTCTGTAAGTCAACTCCGCATCCTTGAGCTCTATCGGGTCGCCTACGCCAACTTCATACCTGCCCTTTGCAAGTTCATAATTTTCCTCTGCCTGCTTAAGAGCAACTTCAGACGCAGGAACACTGCTTTTAGCTTCGATAAACTCATTATAAGCTTCTTTTACCTGGTAATAAAGGTCGTTTTTAAGCGCTAAAGCATCAGAGGTCTCTTTTTCAAAAGACGCTTTGGCTTCATTGATCTTTTTATGCACCAGGTAAGGGTTGAGGATCGGTAAATCAAGGCTGACTCCTGCTCTCCAGCCTTCATCTATATTAGAATCTATTTCAGTATCAAACGATGTAAGGTTAAAACCGGCACCACCCGCTATAGTAGGGAAATAGTCTTTCTTTGCCAGCTTTATTTCCTTTTTGGATGCCTCTACCTTGAGTACAGCTGATTTATAATCAGGCCTTTTTTCATATGCCGTCTGAATAATCTCATTAAACTTAAAATCTTCTTCTACATAGCGAAGTTTGTCTTTCAGGCGGTAAGCAGGGGATTCCGGAAGGCCCATTGTGTTATTTAACGTTGCAAATGCTATTTCAACCTGGTTTTTCGCCTTAATCAGCGCCAGCTTTGAATTGCTTAGATTAACCTCAGCGGTAAGCACGTCGATTTTTGGCTTGGAACCCACTTCATAAAACGCCTTTGCCTGATCAAGAAGCTGTATAAACTGGTTTACTGATTCCATCATAACATCCTGTCTGTGAAAAGCAAGCAGCAGATTAAAATATGCCTGTTTTACATTAAACGCTATGTCATTTATAGTTGCCTGGAGGGTTTCTTTTTCAGCCTTGAGATTGGTTTTTTGTATATCAATATCTGTTCCTGTCTTTCCAAAGTCGTATATCAGCTGTGAAATCCCTATGTTTAATATGTCAAAATTGCTGACATCAATATCAAACAGCGCTGCAAAAGTCGCCTGGTTGTTATAATCATACCCGTTTGATACATTAAACCTGGGGAAGTACTCAGCTCTTGCCTTGCCAACTCTGTTTCTATAAACTTCGGTGTTGCTGATAGCAGCTCTAATTGTGGGGTTATTAACAATGGCAATCTTTAAGCAATTATCAAGAGCCAGATACTGGTTTTCCTCAATGCCGCTTCTTAGGATTCGACTGATCTCATCATCTTCTTCAGGCTTAATTTCCTCAGTTTCAAGTTTTGGCCGGTTTTCATCGTCCTTAAGCTCAGCCTCCTGTGCTTTCAGGGGCAGGGCATGAAGCATGAGAGCTGCAAATATAAGTAATATTGACAATTTAATTTTCATATACCAGCTCCTCTTCTTTATCAGAAATATTATTTTTTACTAATTTTGCTTTTCTGTAATTGTCCTTAACTGTTTCGATAATCATGTAAAAAGCAGGCACAAAGATCGTACCAATAATAGCTGAGGCTATCATTCCGCCGAAAACTGTTATACCAATTGAATGTCTGGATTCAGCGCCTGCGCCTGTCGCTATTACAAGAGGAGTAACACTGAGCACAAACGTTAAAACAGTCATGGAAACTGCCCTGAAACGAAGTTTTGCCGCTGCAATGGCTGCGTCTATCGGGTTCATGCCATGTTCTTCCCTCTGGGTCCTAGCAAATTCAATAATCAAAATCGCATGCTTTGTTGCCATACCAATCAGCATTACAAGGCCGATCTGGCAGTATAAATCAAGGCTTAAGCCTGATATCAGCTGTGCAAATAAGCCGCCAACCACTGCAACCGGAGCTATAAGTATAACCCCAAACGGCAGGGTCCAGCTTTCAAACTGCGCTACAAGGAACAGGTAAACAAATATCAGCGCAAGCAGCAGTATATAAATTGTCTGGCCGCTTGCTTCTACCTCCTGCCTTGTTGTACCTGACCATTCGTATGACATATCAGACGGAAGCATATTTTCAGAAATGTTTTTCATTGCCTGGATTGCTTCACCGGAGCTGACACCCATCTTTGCGCTGCCGTTTATTCCCACAGACCTGAACATATTGAACCTGTTCAGGCTTTGAGGCCCTACAGTTGAGTCTATGGATACAAAAGTGTTAAGCGGAACCATCTGATCCCTGTCATTTCTCACATATAGCTCTGTAATATCAGTGATATTATCCCTGTATTTGGAATCAGCCTGTACTCTAACCTGGAATATACGGCCTAACTTGTTAAAATCATTAACATAAGCAGAACCAAACTGTGTTCCAACTGTTTGCAGGATATCTTTAATGTTAACTCCCTGTGCTAATGCCTTTTCCCTGTCAATATTAATGTTTAACTGCGGGGTGTTTGCCTGGAACATGGTAAATACCCGCTCCAGCTTAGGATTCTGGTTGGCTGCGCCTATTAACATCCAGGCGTTTTGGGCGAGATACTGCGGTGAATTGTCTCCCCTGTCCTGTAACTGGAATTCAAACCCTCCAAACATCCCTAATCCCGGAATAGACGGCGGTACAAACGCAAAAATCTGCGCTTCCGTTATCATAAAGAACTCTCGCTGAAGCCGTTCTATTACAGCGTGGACTGAATGATCTTTTCCCGGTCTTTCACTCCATTTTTTCAGGTCGCAAAATACGATTGCCGTATTGGAAGCGCCGCCCCATCCTGGTACAGCAACAACCTTATTAGCCTCGGGAGCCTTTGCTAGTATGGCTTCAACCTTTTTAGTAACTTCATTTGTCCGCATAAGAGAAGCCCCTTCAGGCAGCTGCACGTGGCACAGTATGAATCCCTGGTCTTCCTGGGGTAAAAACCCTGTCGGAATTATTGTAAACAGGCTGAAAACTGCTATAATAAGACCTGTCAGTACCATCAGGGTTGCTTTTGACCTGTGTATAAAATAGGTTGCAACTTTTAAATATTTTTCCTTAAAAGCCTCAAAAGCGTTGTTAAACCAGGCCCAATGGTCAATGCGAATTCTTTTGCCGGTTTTGATTTTTAGCATTGTTGAACAAAGCGCAGGGGTTAGTGTCAGCGCTACTAAAGAGGATATTGAAACCGCAATTGCAATGGTTACGGAAAATTGCTTATACATTTTCCCTGTAATTCCTGGCAGTAGAGCAACAGGAATAAACACAGCAAGCAGAACAAGCGTTGTTGCGATAATTGCCCCGCTTACATCTCTCATTGACCTGAATGCGGCTTCTCTTGGCTCAATTCCCTGTGATAAGTACCGCTGCACGTTTTCTATAACAACAATAGCATCATCAACAACAATACCAATAGCCAAAGCCAGTCCAAACAGCGTAAATACGTTTATGGAAAAGCCCAGCAGCTTAAGAAAAGCGAATGTTCCTATTACAGAAACAGGAATTGCCAGTGCAGGAATAAAAGTTGCCCGTGTGTTCTGCAAAAAGATGAATATAACCGCTGTAACCAGGAACAAAGCCAAAAACAGGGTTGTAAATACCTCGTTCATTGACTCATCAACGTATTCTGCGGCGTCATAGACTATGTCAAACTCCATGTCTTTAGGCATACGCTTTTTAATGTTTTCAAGCTCCTTTTTAACGTTGCTTACAACTTCAATAAGGTTAGCTTCAGCCAGCTGGTTAACAGATATACCAACTGTTTTAGCCCCGTTAATACGTGAAAATACCCCGTAGTTTTTCGCTCCAAGTTCAACTCTGGCTATATCCTTTACTTTCACTGAGGAAGCATCGCTATTTGAGCGAACAATAATGTTTTCAAACTCTTCCGGGTCGGCAAACCTGCCCCTGGTCCTTACAGAGTACTGGAATTGCTGGTCCGAAGCGACAGGATAAGCCCCGACACTGCCTGTGGGAACCTCTATATTCTGAGAGCTGATTGCATTGATAACTTCAGTGGTTGTAATACCAAGATTAGCCATTTTCCTGGGATTAAGCCATATTCTCATTGAATATGACCTGTCGCCAAAGGTCATGACTTCTCCAACCCCCGGAACCCTTGCCAGGAGTTCACCTATATAGATATTTGCATAGTTGTCCAGGTAAATTTCATCATAGGAATTATCAGGCGAGTTGAGCGTAAAAATGAAAATTCCATGACCGCCTGTTCTTTCCTTAACAACAAGCCCCTGATCCCTTACCTCCTGCGGAAGTTTGGGAGTTGCAAGATTGAGCCTGTTCTGAACCCTGATCATTGCCATGTCAGTGTCAGTGCCGACTTTGAAGTATACATTAAGCTCATATGACCCTTCAGAGCAGGTGGAATGCATATAGATCATATCTTCCACGCCGTTGATCTCTGTTTCAACCGGCGCTGCAATGGTTTTTTCTATGACTTCAGCATTAGCTCCCGGATATGCTGCTCTTACAACAACCTGTGGCGGAGTAATTATTGGATATCTCTCAATTGGCAGAAATTTAAACGCTATTATACCTGTTATAACTATGATTAATGATAATACAACCGCAAAACGAGGTCGGTTAATGAAAAAATTACTGAACATGCTATTATTCCTTATTAGCTAATTGATTTGCCTCTTATTAATGTGAGTGATGTTCTTCTGCTTCCGAACCATTTTTTGCCTTTATGTCAGAAGCTTTTTCTGTCGGATGTCCGTCTTTTGCCGGTGGATGAGCTTTTTCACCCTCTGCCGGTTCTTGTCCCGGTGCAGCATCTTCCGGGGGAGCAACCATAACAGGCATTCCCGGCATCATTATTTTATTAATGCCGTTTAAAATTATTTCTTCGCCCGGTTCAAGCCCTTCAGCGACTATAAAGTCTGTTTCGGACTCCCCGGCAATTGTAATCCGTCTTTGCTGAGCCTTGCCTTCTTTGTCAATAAAATAAATATACTTGCCCTGCATGTCTTCAAGCACTGCAGCCTGGGGCACAATAGTTTTTAATTCTTTTTTACCCCTGAAAACAGTTACGCTTACAAGCTTTCCGGGCAGCAAGACTTCTTTGTAATTCCTGAAAGTTGCCCGGACTTTAATTGTACCGGTTGTTTCATCTATTTTATTATCATAAAAGTCCTGTCTTCCCTCAATTGGGTATGGGGTTCCGTCCTGGAATTTAAGTTTTACCTTCCAGTTTGCAATTTTGTTTGCTTTTTTGCCTTGCTCCATCTGAAGCTTAGTAAATTCATCAGATGCTATATTATAAGTTACATATATCGGGTCAAGCCTTACTATAGTAGCTAAAGAACCCATATTCGGCCCGACAAGGTTACCTTCCGTAATTTTGATATCGCTTATTTTACCGGGCACCGGCGCGTAAATTCTTGTGTGTCTTAAGTTATTATTGACTTTTTTCAAGTAAGCTTTTGCCGCTTCAAGAGCAGCAAGGTTTTTATCCCTTAAAGCCAGTCTGGTATCAAAATCAGATTTACTTATAAAGTCATTACCAACAAGCTCCTTTGCTCTTTCAAGGTCTTTTTCACTTTCCCAGAGAGCTGCTTTTGCGTTTTCGATATCTGCTTTTGCCTGTGCTACTTCTGCTTCGTATTCATCAGGCTCTATGAGAAACAAAATATCGCCTTTATTAACCATCTGGCCGTCTGTGAAATATTTTTTCTTTAAATAGCCCTGAACCTGGGGCACAAGGTCAACTTCGTCCTTTGCTACCACGCGTCCTATGTATTCTCTGGTGTTTACAATTTTCTTTTGACCTGCTTTAGTAAGGCTTACTACCGGAGGAGGCATCTGACCCATTCCCTGCGGCGGGCCTCCGCTGAAAAAAAGCATTTTCACGGCAAAAGCCGCTGCTGCCAGTATTATTACCCCGATTACAATCTTCTTTTTCATAATATTTCCTCATTTACTGATTTTTCTTCTTTCATTTTATCTACGCCCGCGAAAATAAACTTTTTAATATACTGTATAAATTCTTCCAGCTGCTTTTCATCAGGATCGTTTGTCTTAAAAAGTATCATACGGCCCTTTTCGTGAAGAGACAACACTGAAATATGCGATACTAAAAGGTACACGCAGTAATTTAATCCGAATTCATCTAATCTATGTCCTGATAACCTGTCAAAAATGTTCCTTGTAAAGTAAAAGTACTCGTGCAGGCGATCACTCATTATTTCTACGATAAAGTTGTAATTGTTAGAAATCTCTTTTGAGATAATTTTGAAGTATAAACCTTCCCTACCCTTGCTAAAAACTGACCTTACCCTTACTCTGATAACCTCTTCCAGCTGTTTTTCCGGCGGAAGGTGTTTTACTTTTTCAATCAGGTCAATTTCATGTGTGTCCTGATAGGATTTTAAAAGCACTTCCCGGAACAGGTTTTCTTTATTGCCAAAATGATAATTGATAGAAAGCTGGTAAGTGCCTGCTTTCTGGCAGATATCCCTGATTGTGGTATTTTGAAAGCCTTTTTCAGCAAAAATTTCGCTTGCTGCATCAAGGATTTTATCTCGTATATTTTCTTTTTCTTCTAAAAATTCGCTCATTAATTAACAGATTAAAATAATGTATAATATATTCATATAATACAATTGTATTAATTAATTTTTTGATTTGCAACCCTTCTTGAAAAATTTAATATTTAAAATTCAAGTTGCTGCTTACAAAAATTTTTTGGCAGTGGTATTTTTTGACGTGGCGTCATTTGCGAAGCAGGAGTAAAAAAACGGAAACGATTTAGTTTTTGATGCGAAGCAGGTGTTCGCGAGAA
>JANQEB010000242.1 GCA_028278605.1 Candidatus Gastranaerophilales bacterium | reverse complement strand
TCGTTTCACTCCTCGCAATGAAAATGAGTTACAAAAACGAAAATGAGTTCTTGCGAACACCTGCTTCGCATCAAAAACTAAATCGTTTCCGTTTTTTTACTCCTGCTTCGCAAATGACGCCACGTCAAAAAATACCACTACCAAAAATTCTTTCACTCTGAAAAATGCAAGGTAAACCTTATGAAGTTACAGCTTGAGATCTCAAGTCTTCGTTTGGTTTTCCTGCTTTATTGAGTTCTTCCATAATATCATCAGACCATTTTTTAACGTTATTTTCTTTTACTGATTGCTGAATTTCTAGATTTTCTTGTAATAATTTATCTTCTTGGCCGGATTCAACGTTTTCGCGGTTTTCTTTTATTATTCTGAACGCTTTACCCATTGCGCTTGCAGTATCACTTACGCTTAATACATCATCAATAAGCACTGAGTTATCCCTGAATACCGGGTCCTGTGCAATGCCGGGAGTTTTTGACATTACGAGTTTAAATGGCCTGTCTCCAGGTTGCTTGTAAGCTGCGATTTCCTTAGCCACAAGGTTCATGCCGTCTGCAATCGGATTAACTACAAGTGCATCTGCCAGCCTGAACATTGCAAGTTTTTCATTACCGCTTACACCGTTTTCTCTAAAAATAATAGGTGAATAACCTTCTTTTTGCTCATATTGATTATTAATATGCCCTATTTCTTTTTTTAGTTCCTTATAATTGTCCGCGTAAGATTCTACATCCATCCTGCTTGGCGGGGCGGCAATAACAAAAGTAAACTGTTTATGGTCATTTTGCGAAGTTTTTTCCAGGAATTGCCCTATGGCCTTAGCTCTTCTGACAAGGTTTTTTGTAAAATCAGCCCTTTCTATATTAAACACAAGGTATTTATGGTCCGGGTTATTATCTTTTAACTCTTCCTGAATATCCTTCATTTCTTCCTTAACTTCTGGCTTTGCGGCAAGTCTATTTTCTGCCTGGAAATCAATACTAATAGGAAAATCTTTTACCTTGATTCTTCTTTGTTTCCCTCCGGATTCCCGGTAGGTAATAATATTATTTTCCCTGTCTATGCCGCTAACTTCCGGGAGGTTAACAGCCTCAACTGTATCCATAAAGTTATTTACATAACTTGGGACATGAAAACCTATCAGGTCGCAACTTAACAGGCCTTTTACAACCTCTCTGGTTTTTTCTTCACCAAAGGTATCTTTTAATACCCCTTTATCCGGGAATGGTATATGGTGGAAATATGCTATTTTTGCTTTTACGTTGGTTTTTTCCTTTAGGCCTTCTCTTAAAAACCCGGGGGTTAGCATCAAATGATAGTCCTGCACCCATAAAATATTATCCTCTCCAGGCTTTAAGGATTCTAATGCGCTCCGGGCAAAGTCTTTGTTTGCGGATCTGTAATCCTCCCATTCTTTATTGAATGTTTCTTCATTTTCCGGCATCAGCAGGAACCTTCCAAGATTCTCCTGTTCGCTAAACTTCGGTTCTGTCATATGGAAAAGCGGCCATATAACCCCATTAGAAATTTTTCCGTAAAAATTATCATGATAATGAGTATCAAACTTAATATGTTTAATTTGCGTTTTATCACTTGCAGGTAAAGTGGTTTTTTGATTTTTTACCAGGGGAAGTCCGTCCCAGGCAACCCACACGTCCAGCCCCGCACCTTTCATAGCTGTAACCAGACCGCCGTTAGAATATTGTACTCCCTGATCTCCTGTTCGTTTATATCTGCCTATATCAAAATTAAGAGCTCTATTGGATAGTCCAATTATATTTTCTTCTGGCATTTCTCTTTTGCCAAAAGTTAATTGATCAGACCTGGATTTTTTGATTTTTGTTAAATTGTGGTTGAAAATTTGTGTTTTTTGAAAAAAATTTACATTGTTTATCATTTTTTTGCTCTCAAATTGTTATTTTTATTAACTCATCTAAGAATATAACGTCTGTAAAAAAATTATTGACAATTAATTTTGGCCTTATTTTTTAAAACCCGCTATATAACTGGATTACAGCTAAAAATCATTTTAATATTTCTTAATATCATGAAAATTTTTGCAATACAGGTACCTGAGTAGTATTTAGTTAAGTGAATTTTGTAGGACTAATTTTGTTTATGAAGGTTTTTCAAAATGTATACGGATTTGAAAAGGCGGAGCCTTTTCCACCACTTT
>JANQEB010000275.1 GCA_028278605.1 Candidatus Gastranaerophilales bacterium | reverse complement strand
TGCCGGGATAGCTCAGTTGGTAGAGCAACGGACTGAAAATCCGTGTGTCCGCAGTTCAATTCTGCGTCCCGGCATTTTTTATTGGCAAGGGTTTTAGGGATTTTGGGTTTTTAACAAAAACACCTTTGGGAACACCTGGGGAAAAAACAGCAAAAATTAATAATAATTTACAGTAGCTTAACTCACATATTTAATTTATTTTTTATAAAATAAACATATTATACCGATTTCAACAAGTAATCTTAAAATGAAGTTAATGAACATAAATCGGTATGCGTAAGCAGAAAGCGACGTTTTCAGAAAAGCTATAACCGCATTGGATAGGAGGCAAGTATTATGGATAATGTAACCAGCTTTGAAGATAGAAGCCGATGTTTTGAAGATGCTCACCGTACCTGTAGAGAGGTTTTAGGCGGTAGAATCAAAAAAATTGAAACCTTTGCCGGCAAATGGCTGCCGATTGCTATAGGAGTGTTGTTTTTAGCACAAATCCTGGGTTTTGTCTTTTTTTATTTTGCATACGTTGATGTACTTAAAAAAGTAGATCACAGGTATTTCCAAATAATCGAGAGCCTTGAGGATATTCACAAAGTGCAGCTTAATAAAGGTAGGCTTATCAGGGACTTTAAAAGGGAGTAGTTTTATTAGTGGTCTTATAAAGTTTTTTTATATTAAAAATAAAGTTGTCATTAAAACAATGGTCATGTCTGTCATTCCGAGCGACCGGAACCCAAATAAAGCTAATAATGGGTAAAGAATAAAAACTTACGCATTTTAAAATTTTTCAAAAATCCTCACCTGCCTTCCTCAGAGGTAATCAAGGGACGAAGTTCCTTGGAATGAGTTTCATAAAGGTTCCAGACCGGCAAATATGTTCGGCTCTCTGTTTTGTGGCAAAGCCACAAATCCTCAGTAATTTTAACCGGCCAGGCTCTAAAAGGCTTGAGGCAATTTATCCTTTGTAATTTTCTAGAAGGTCTGTAACTGACCTGTCCGAGTAAATCCTTTTAATCGACTCACCCAGGAGTGAAGCCACATTAAGCTGGATTATATTTGAAGGAGCATTTTCCCGCAGAGGAACCGTATTAGTTACAATAACCTCTTTAATTACGCTGTTTCCAAGCCTTTCCAGCGCCGGCCCGCTGAATACAGCATGAGCAGCACAGGCAAAAACTTCCCTGGCGCCTTCTCTTTTTAGCAGGTTTGCTGCTTCTGTAATGGTACCGGCTGTATCGATCATGTCATCAACCAGAATCGCGGTTTTACCGTTGACATCTCCGATCAGGTTTTCTACTTCAGTCAGGTTGTGTGCTTGTCTACGTTTATCAACAATAGCTATCGTGCAGTTAAGCTGTTTTGCGACTTTTCTTGCCCTTTCAACGCCTCCTGCATCAGGACTTACAACAACCATTTCATCCGGGTTATAATTTTTCTGTAATATATAGTTAATTAAAACCGGCTCAACCAGCACGTGGTCAACTAATGTACTAAAGAAACCCTGAAGCTGGCCGGTATGAAGGTCTACAGCGAGAACCCTTGTTGCCCCGGCAGTTGCAAGAAGGTCTGCAACCAATTTTGCGCTGATAGCTTCTCTTCCGGAGGTCTTTCTGTCCTGCCTGGCGTATGCATAATATGGAATAACAGCAGTTATGGTTTTTGCGCTTGCTCTTTTAAAAGCATCGAGCATTATAAGCAGTTCAACAAGGTTTCTGTTGACCGGGTCGCAAAGAGACTGGACGATAAAAACGTCAGAACCTCTTATACTTTCTTGAACACGGACATAGATTTCCCCGTCGCTGAAGTTTTTAATCTGCATTGTGCCGAGGTTTATGCCTAAATGCTCCGCTATATCCTCAGCCAGCGAGTGATGAGCTCTTCCCGAAAAAAGCTTGATGTCCTGTAGTGGTTTAATAATTTCCTGTTTTTGCATTTCTGTTAATTCCAAAATCAATTTTGATACCTCCATCATATCAAATATTTTAATTACCGTAGATTTTTTTTAAATTTCAGGCTGAAGCCGTTATTGATCCTCGTATTTTTTTATTATTGGACTGTTTTGTTGTTGGGTTTATTATATTTTATTTAATTTTTTTTCTACCCAGTTTTCTATAATTCTTTGCCTTTCTCTTGTAAGGGCAAGTGCAGATTGCGGGACATCCCTGGTTATAACTGAACCTGCTCCTATGTTTGCATTTTTTTCCACTTTTACAGGAGCAATTAAAACACAATTTGAACCTATTTTCACTCCGTCTTCAAGGCAGGTTTTGCTTTTTATCTTTGTTAACGGGTCATAATTCGCTGTAATTGTTCCTGCGCCTATATTTACATTAGCTCCAAGGTAAGCATCCCCAATATAGCTTAAATGTGAAACGTTTGTAGAGGTGTTCACCCGCGAGTTTTTTATTTCCACAAAATTACCTATTCTCACGTTGTTTGCTATATCGGCGTTGTTTCTAAGCCGGGCAAACGGGCCGACAGTTGAATTTTCACCTATTGATGAATCAGAGGCCTTTGATTGAATAATTTTTACATTGTCATCTGTCTTAACATTACCGCTGATAAAGGTATTGGGGCCTAAAACATTATTTTTCCCGAAAACATTCACTCCTTCAAAAACACACCCCGGGTAAACAATTGAGTCCTGTCCTATCAAAGTTTCCGGCGAAACTACAGTGCTTTGGGGGCAAATAAAGGTTACGCCCTGCTCCATTAATTTTTCTATTGTAATTGTACTTAGCATCTTTGTTGCTTCTGCCAGGTGTTTTCTGGAATTAATCCCAAAAATTTCATAATTATTTTCTATGGTGAATACAGAGGTTTTATAGCCTTTTTTAACTGACCAGTCAACGATATCAGTAAGATAATACTCTTTTTGGGCATTATCAGCAGTGATTTCAAAAAACGCAGGGGCAATTTTATCCCATTGCAAGCAATATACACCTGCATTTATTTCTTTTATATTCTTTTCTTGGGGGGAAGCGTCTTTTTCCTCCACAATTTTTGTTATCTGGTCGTCATTTCCCCTGACTATACGGCCGTAATTGTGAGGGTTATCAAAAATAGCAGACATAACGCTCAGGCATGCCCCTGATTCCTGGTGGGTTTTCACGAATTCAAAAAGGGTTTTTTCACTAAGAAGCGGGGTGTCCCCACAAAGTACAAGCACTGTTCCCTCAAAACCCCGAAGGTTCTCATATGCCTGAAAAACAGCGTCTCCTGTGCCTGATTGCGGTTCCTGGAGGATAGTTGGTATATCAGTGTAGGCATCAGAAAGGCGTTTATTAACCTCTTCTGCCTGATGGCCTGTTATAACTATGGTTTGCGCTATACAGCCCGATTTTAGGACAGTATCAATTACTCTTTCAATAAGTGATTTTCCAAGAATTTTATGCAAAACCTTGGGCAGGGAGGATTTCATCCTTTTACCCTTGCCTGCCGCCAGTATTATGGCTTTAACTGAATTGCTCATTTCCAAACCCGGAGTATATATTTATTTGATTATTCATTATCTGATAAACATAAAGGTTTGAAAAATAAGTTTAAGTATTATTTACAAGAGAAATTTAAATTCAACACTTAACTAACTCGAGTCGCTCATTTTAGTATAATATTTATTCTTGTATTTCAAAATCAAAAAAATCTTTAATGGATACTTCAAGGGCTTTACAAATTTTAAGCAGAGTAGAAATCCGAGGTTCTTTCATTCCACGTTCAATTTCACTAAGTCCGCCTTTAGAAATTTCGCTTACATAAGCAAGTTTTTCCAGAGTAAGGTCTTCTCTTTCTCTCAGTACTGTAATTCTTTCTCCTATTTGTTTATTCAAGTCCATTAGGGCTTTACTTGTCTTACCTGATTTAATTAACTTTTTTCTCATAATATAAAAATACTATAATTCTATATACTCAAGTAAGTCTCCAACTTTACACTGGAGCGCCCAGCAAAGTTTATCTATGGTATTAAAGCTAATAGTATTAGTTTGGTTATGATAAATTTTAAAAAGGGTATTCTTGCTTAATCCTGTGGTTTGGTGAATTTCTGACATTTTTATACGCTTTTCTCCCATAATTTTTGATAAATTATTTTTTATCATTTCAAGCCTTTATCTAATAAATAATAACTATAAAATCAAAAATTTTCTTTCGCAGTCATTTTATTAAGCCGTTAGTTTATAAATTAAACAGCTGATGCGCTATTTACTGTTATTTTCATCTATTTTACTGATAATTATATTTTTTCCATCAAATTCTATATTAAGCTCAATATCATCCTGATTAGGATCTATACCCATAAGCTTTAATATAGTTGACGGAATTATTATGGCTTTACTTGTCTTGCCTGATTTAATTAACTTTTTTCTCATAATATAACAATACTATAATGATGTTTAATTAATAAATTGATTAAGTTTTGCAAAAAAACAATAACAAAGCACTTGTATTAAACTTGTTAAAACATTATTATTGTAATTAAGTTAATTTTGTAAAAAAAGGGTTATCTAATCATAATGAAACAAAAGCTGGAAAAAATAAGTGAAATAAGAAATGAATTAATGGTTGAATTAGAACATGCCGAAATCCTGTTGAGAATCTGCGAAGATGAACTTTTAACAGAAGATCTGCGTAAAAAAGATTTATCTTTAATTTCAAGAATCGCACTAAAAAGTATTAAAGCAAGCTCAAAAATGGTCGAAAATATAGGGCTTGTGCTTATTATGAAAAATGACAGTTTATAAATTAAACAGCTGAGCCAGTTTAAAAACTTTAGACCTCTGGTTCAGTAGCCGGTTCAGCATCTTCAGGTTCTTTTGAGGCTACTTCCTCTTTTACCTCAGCGCTTTCCTCCTGAGAAACCTTCTTTTCTTTTTTTACACTGCCGCCAGAGGTTTTTTCAAAGGTAATCTTCTTACCATCAAGCTGTAGCTTGATGGTATCGCCTTCTTTGGCAATTCCGGTAAGCAACTCTTCAGCAAGCGCATCTTCAATAGTCTTCTGAATAAGCCTGCGAAGAGGCCTGGCCCCATATGCCTGGCTATATCCTTCTTTTGCAAGGTGATCCTTAACATCATCAGGGATTTCAATTCCGATCTCCTGGTTTTGAACCCTCTTAATAAGGTCATTGAGCATAACATCAACGATTTGCCTGATTTCTTCCCTGCTAAGATGAGAGAATACGATTATATCATCAAGCCTGTTAAGGAATTCAGGCCGGAAAGCCTTTTTCATTTCTTCCATAACAGTGTCTTTCATCTTTTCGTACCTGTCCTGCTCCTCGTTTTCAGCCACGGCAAAACCCAGTTTGCCTGTATGCTCGATGCTTCTTGCGCCAACGTTACTTGTCATGATGATAATAGTGTTCTTGAAGTTAACAACACGGCCTCTTGAGTCTGTAAGCCTTCCATCATCGAGGATTTGCAATAACATATTGAACACATCAGGGTGTGCCTTCTCGATTTCATCGAAAAGAACCAGCGAATACGGCTTCTTCCTTATAACTTCAGTAAGCTGGCCGCCCTCATTAAAGCCCACATAGCCCGGAGGAGAACCAATAAGCTTGCTTACCGCGTGTTTCTCCATATATTCAGACATGTCAATTCTTACAATGTTGTCTTCAGAGCCAAATACGGCTTCTGAGAGGGCTTTTGCAAGCTCTGTTTTACCAACACCGGTAGGCCCGCAGAATGCAAAGCTTCCAACCGGCCTGCTTGGACTCTTAAGGCCGACCCTGGCCCTTCTGATTGCCTTGGATATTGCAACAACCGCTGAGTGCTGCCCAATAACCCTTTTGTGAAGGATATCTTCAAGCTTAAGAAGCCTTTCGCTTTCAGTTTCCGTAAGCTTTGTAACAGGAACACCAGTCCATGTGCTAATGATTTCAGCGATTTCCTCTTCTGTAACCACTGCTTTATTGGCTTCCTGCTCGGTTTTCCACCTTTGGGAAATTTCCCTGATTTTATCTTTAAGCTCAGCCTCTGTATCTCTTAACTGGCTTGCTTTTTCAAATTCCTGGTTTCTGATTGCGTTTTCTTTTTCCTTGATTACAGCCTTGAGATCCTTCTCTACTTCTTTGCCTTCAGGCGGAAGTGAGCTTGCTCTCAGGCGCACACGGGAACTTGCCTCATCAATAAGGTCAATAGCCTTATCCGGCAGGAACCTGTCAGTAATATACCTGTCAGATAACTTTGCTGCCGACTCGATAGCAGCATCTGAAATTATTAATTTGTGGTGCTCTTCATATTTTGCCCTTAAACCGCGCATTATTTCTATTGATTCATCAACAGAAGGCTGCTCTACATAGATAGGCTGGAACCTTCTTTCTAAGGCAGCGTCTTTTTCCACGTGTTTTCTGTATTCATCAAGGGTTGTTGAACCAATAACCTGTAATTCACCTCTTGAAAGCACAGGCTTAAGGATATTAGCCGCGTCAATTGCGCCTTCTGCCGCTCCAGCGCCTATTAATGTATGCATTTCATCAATTACAAGGATTACATTTCCCGCACCCCTTATTTCATCCATTATTTTCTTGAGTCTTTCCTCAAATTCACCTCTGTATTTGGTTCCGGCAACAAGAAGGCCCATATCAAGCTGGATTAATCTTTTATCTTCTAAGTGCTCAGGGACTTCGCCGTTGACGATTCTGAGTGCTAAACCTTCAGCTATAGCTGTTTTACCAACACCAGGTTCCCCGATAAGAACCGGATTATTCTTGGTCCTACGTCCAAGAATCTGCACAAGCCTCTCAATCTCTTTTTCCCTGCCGACCACAGGGTCAAGACGTTGTTCCTGCGCTGCCTGGGTAAGATTTGTACCGAATTCATCCACTGTAGGCGTCTTACTTCTGCCGCCCTGAGTGGTTGCAGCCGGTGCTGCGCCTGTTCTTGTCTCTCCGAGCATCCTGATTACGTTACTTCTGACTTTGTTAAGGTCAACCCCCAGGTTCTCAAGGATTCTGGTGGCAACGCCTTCGCCCTCCCTGATCAAGCCGAGTAAGAGGTGCTCTGTACCTATATAATTATGCCCAAGTTGCCTTGCCTCATCCCAGGACAGCTCAAGAACCCTCTTAGCCCTCGGAGTAAATGGGATTTCCACCGCCACAAAACCTGATCCGCGGCCTATAATCTTCTCAACTTCGACTCTTGCGTCTTTAAGGTTAACGCCCATTGCTTTAAGGGTTTTTGCGGCAATGCCTGTGCCTTCGCCAATAAGCCCAAGGAGGATTTGCTCTGTTCCAACGAAGTTATGGCCAAGCCTGCGGGCTTCTTCCTGGGCCAGCATGATTACTTTTATTGCTTTTTCCGTGAAACGTTCAAACATACAAATCTCCTATTTAATGATGGGGACGAGAAACTGTCTTTCATTTTCAATTTTACAATAGAAATACGCTTTGGTTCAATTATTTTGCTCAAATTAACACACTGATTTTAATTATCGGCAGGAATTTAAAATCCTTAAGCAGTTCTTAAGCAGTGCTTTTCAGCGATAAAATCAACAGGTAAGCCAAATTTGCAGATCATGTTGATTTAATCTTCTTTCTATTTGAAAATATATTCGTACTTACAAATACCGCAATAGCCATGACAGCCAAAAACAACAGGTTAATTGGAATCTGGGGCTATCCTGACCCCGCTGTCCTTCAACAAATTAAGAATAAATACCCCCAAAACAGGTTTATTGATCTTGACATTAACTATAATGCCCCTGAATCAGGGGTATTTCCGGATGCCTATTGCAGAATTATGAGAAATATAGTAAATAATGCGGTTGCTTTCCGGGCAGACCTTGATCTTATCCTGGCTTCTGTGGGAAGAGAAAAGTGTGATGCCGGGTGGTTTGCGGCAAGTATCTTAAAAGATATGGGATTTAACCTGATAGAAACGAAATACGAGGAATATGACGGGAAAACACTTGATACTCCTATTTCTAGAAGCAACTTGCCTTTAAAAGACAAAATCACAAAGATTATGGATAATGTAATTCAAAAAGAGCCTATAGAGCTTACAGAGGTAGAACCCGGGTTTGGCTTCTGGGGAGTTCCGCCGCATGATATGGGATTTTTGGAAATTTTTCCTGATAACACCCATGTTTACGGCTGGACAAGGTGTGTTGAAGCAGGAAGGCCCGCAGAAATTGAGCTTGAAATGTACGTTGATGACAATGTGCCCACGGTGTTTTTTGCCCAGACATTTTGTGCCAAAATGCAATTGGCGAAATATCTTGCCCAAAAATACAATGGGATTTATATTGATGTTGATGATGTTGCGTCAAATTCAGTGAAGGCAAAGATTGAGGCCTTCATAAAGTTGGGATAAAAGATGACTAAACTATACGCAGATGCCGGGACAAGCTGGAGTAAAGTCCTTGAAATATACAGGGACAAAGAGGAGCTTAACTCCAGTCCTCTCGTAAACATTGATAACCTTGAAAGTTACCTTGTTTATAACAATGGAAAAAAATATACAGACAGCCAGGGCAATGTTTATAACGGCAGAACTTTCCTGCTGCCAACGGAAAAGTTTTCATCAATGGACATAATGCTTGATGGGGCAACAGGGCACATGGTTAAACAGAAGATAATCCCGGGCGGGAAGTACCAGAATGAGATTGTCTCTCTTGCATATGGAATCAGGAAAAAGGTTAAAGACCTTGAAAACGCCACAATCATCGATATAGGTAGCCGTGATCTTAAATGGGTTAACTTTGAAAACGGCAAATACAAGGATCTTGACTGGAACGGAAACTGTGGAAGCGTTACAGGGGCTACTGTTGATATGCTATGCAAGTATTATAACCTGGACCCGCATACTCTTACCCCGCAAAAAGACAAGATTGCAGTTACCTGCGGGGTTTTTGCAATGGAAAAAATCATGGACAGCCTGATTTCAGATTCCACACCGGGAGTTGCGATTGCCCAATATATTCATGGCATTGCTCATAACGCGTGGATTTTTGCCAAGAAGCCGGAAAAAGTTTATCTTTCCGGTGGTTTTTGCATGAATAATTGCTTTATTGAGTCATTAAAATTTTACTGTGAAGTTATTCCTGTAGGACGTTTTATCCTGATTGAAGGCCTATATTAGCCTGAATTACAATATAAAACAGCAACAGGCAGAGTACTTAGTACATCTTTAGCTGCTAAACCGGATTCAATACTCTCAAATTCCTGGCCTGTAAAGATATTTTTCCATTTGCAATGGGTAAGGTTTTCCGGAAGAACTATTTTAGTATCAAGCCAGGCTGCTTCTCCAACAGGCATAGGATTTTCTTCAGTTATAATTTTATAAACCAGCCTTGGAACAACTACTACCGCTGCTTCATTTTCAAAATGCCTTGCAAACGCAACCAGGTTCCTGGTTTTCATCCCGGTTGTTTCAAGCGGCAAATACTCGCCTTTGCGGAAAATATCCTGGTGTTTTTGCCGGAAATTAAGGATTGATGCGGTTAAAAACAGTTTCATCTTCCCGGATTCAACAGGCAAAAGCTCTTCTTGCAGGTTAACTTCTTCAGAATTATCCTGAGCAACCAGGCGCTTGATTTCCTCGAGTTTTTGCCCGGAAAGCCCGTAATCAACCGGCCTTCTATTATCAGGATCCACAAGCGCAAACTTATAAAGCTCACTTCCCTGGTATACATCTGGAACCCCAGGACAGGTCAGCTTTAATGTCTGCTGGAACAGTGAATTTAAAAACCCTATCTCGGCAACTTCTTTTTGGAACGGCAAAAACTCTTTCCAGAAAGGATGATTATCCGGAGAAGAAAGAATTTTCCTTATGAACTCACAGGTTGCCTTTTCATACTGCTCGTTTATATTGACCCAGCTTGTATGGACCTTTGCTTCTCTCAGCGCTTTTATCATATAGTTTTCAAGGCGCCGGGTTAATGCTTCTTTTTCCTCATTATCAGGGGTTTTATATGGCCAAATTCCCACTAATGTCTGATAGAATAGATATTCATCGTTTCTATCCGGGCAAAGAGTATTTTCAATTTTTGTTTTTCTGGATTTATTAAGCCTGGAGAACCTGTTAATCTTCTGTATCCATTTTTCGGGAACCTCGGAAAGAGCGCAAATTCTTGCTCTTACATCTTCAGACCGCTTTGTATCGTGGGTTGATGTGGTCAAAAGACCATAAGGAGTCCTTTCAAACCTTTTAATATTATCATTATGGAAGTCGTTTATTGATATTCCAAAGTGAGTAGGCTCTCCTCCAACTTCGTTAATGGCAATAAGATTGTTATATCGGTAAAAGCTGGTATCTTCAAGACCTTTTGCCATTAATGGCGCTGTATACTGCTGGAATTTCATGGCAAATCTAAGGATATCAGCATATTCGGGTGCTTCTTTGTTTTCTTCAAGTTCAGCAAGCAGGATTTTTTCTATAAAATCAAAAATAGACGGATCAGTATGCATTGTACGCTTTTTAGCAAGTCCGATGGCCCATTTTATATATTGAACAGCTCTTTCAGCACTAATTTCTCTGGAAATATATGTTCTGTAGATAGGAAAACAGGCTATAATTTCTGTAAGAGCTTCTCTAAGGCTATTTAGGGTGTAATCTCTGGTGCTGTAATATTTTTCTGAAATCCTGTTAAGGTAGTTAGAAAGAGTACTTAGCTCTCCTGTAAGTGATGTTTTCATTATCAGCTTTTTACATTCGATTACCAGTTCAGAGAAATTCTGTATCTTACCTACAAAGCGCTGATAAATTTTTGCAAACTTGTTGGCATTTCTTTCATCTACAAATAAATTACATACCTGGTTTAAGAATTCATAGCCGACAGTTCCGCTTATAGCCCAGTTTTTCGGCAATTTTTCAAAGGGAGCAAGTATTTTTTCAGCCACAACATAAATTGGCAACCTCTCAGAACCAAGCGGCTCAGTTTCTGAAGAGTCAAACTTAATCCCAAGTCTTTTGCCTGCTTCCAGTTGAAGCTTTTTAAAGTACTCGGCAGGGTCTAATAAACCGTCGGGATGGTCTATTCTAAGGCCATCAATCTTTTCCTGCTCAATTAAGTCCAGGACCAGGGAATGTGTACTTGAAAATACAAGGGGATTTTCAGCTCTTAAGCAGATAAGATCATTGACATCAAAGAATCTTCTGTAATTAATTATGTCAGTAGACACTCTCCAATAGGCAAGCCTGTATGCCTGCTCCTCAAGAAGACTGTGAATCCTGTTACATGTAACAGGATCATCAGGTTTTCCGAGGAAGTCTATGATGTTTTCCTGGATGAAACCCTCGATAATTCCGTTTTTATTGCATAGATCAGCCAATCTTTTTGATGCAATATCCTTTTCCCTGTTTCTTTCAGCGATTTTTTCCGGGGAAGTCTCATTAATACCGGGGATTTTCTTAAATTCAGTTATTATGCTCAGGTACTCAAGAAAATCCTGGTTATTGCTGCCCAGCCTGGATTCCAGGACCTCAAGCCTGTGTTCAAGAAATATTGGATAGGATGAAGGGTTTATCGGGAATTCGTGATCCCAGTAACTCAGCTTTAGTTTACCGGTTTCCCGCACAAAATGAAACTTTAATTGGCCGCTTTGAAGGATATTACCGTAATGATCCCCTAAAACTGGCACCAGGATCTTACCTTTAAGCTCTTTTTTCAGTGGTTCCCAGTCTATATCAAAGAATGAAGCGTTTACAGATGCCTGGCCATTCTCCAGCACATCCATCCACCAGCGGTTTTCCTTGCCCACGCCCATGTGGTTTGGAACAATGTCAAGAATAAGACCTAAATCATAGTGATGAAGAGTATTAATAAATTCATTAAAGTCATCAATAGTTCCTATATCAGGGTTTAGCTCTGAGTGATTAATAATATCATAACCATGCGGGCTGCCTTGCCTTGCTCGTAACAGTGGTGAGGCGTAGCAATGGGAAATTCCAAGGTCTTTCAGGTAAGGGACTATGTGCTGCGCGTCTTTGAAAGTAAAATCCTTATTAAATTGCAGTCTGTATACTGAAAGCGGGGTTCTTTCAAGCTTTATTCTCCTGCCGTATTCAAGATCTTCAGCTTTTTGCTTTTGAATAAGGTTGATAGACTCAAAAAATGAGGGGGCTTCTTCCCCGGTTATTTTCCTGATATCAAAGTCAGACTCATAGAGAAAGTCGTACCTGTTAAGAATTTCCCTGGTTTGAGCAGAAATTTTCTCTGTTTCATCAAGGATAACAAGGCATTTATTCCTGTGGCTTTCAAGGGCAATCACGCCTATCAGGTCTTCAGCGGGATATTTAACATAAAAACTAATGTCAGGGTTTAGTTTTGAACGCCAGAGCCGGGCTTCAAAGTCCTGTATATTCTTAATTTTTATTGCTCCGGAATGAATCATATCAGGCACCAGGGCCTCGGAAATATATTTATATCCCTGTTCCTGAAGCTTTAAAGGGAAAATGGGGGGACAACTTGGGCATAAATCCGTTGTTTGGGCATTAAAAGCGTAAAATTCCTGTTTAAGCCAGGCCTCTGAGCTGTCAGAGTTTATGAAAAACGGCCATTGTGAGTAAATGCCTACAGAAAGCTTATTTATCCAGGATGTTCTACCCGCCATACTTAGCTGGATATCTGCTAACCACTGCAAAAACTCATAGAACTGAATAGATTCAATATTTTTATTCTCAAAAAGTATTACAGCTTCGCTGTTTGGGTTTTTATACATCTCCGGCCATTCGTGCCAGTCAGCTAATTTAGGGTTTTCTCCCGTAAGATATTCTTTTAGGGCCTCAAACAGGGAAATTTTTCTTAGATTATCATCCTTTGTAGAGATATAGTGGAAAAAATCCTTGCTCTTGTCTGTCTGTTTACAGATATGATGCTCTCTAAAGGAGTTGTATATAAGCCTCAGAACCTTTAATTTTAGCTCGTAAATAGCTTTATAGTCTATAGCTTCGCTATCTTTAACCTTCTTTAGCTCTTCCTGGTACTCCTCTGTAAGAAGTTTTAACCTGATTTCCCTGTCTGCAATGAAATCAAGTGCTTCATCTATGTGTATAAGCAGGGTATTATACATTATCCTGCTGGAGGGGATCTCAGGATTAGCTTCACCGTTGCTAAAATTGAATTGGTTGAGGCAATCCACCCCAATAATCCCGGCTCCATGTTCTTTTGCATAACTAACAGCATTTCTAAGGTCAGCATAGCTTGATATTCTGTAGTCTGATTCAGGGTTATTTTCGTATAGACTAAATTTTATACCTTTTATTTTTCTTTTTTTCTCTACAGCAAGTGGTTTATAGCATTTTGGGGGAACTATTACCAGCTTCATCAAGTCTTCTTTGCCTGATTCTGACCTGATTTTCAGGTCATGATAACCGGTTCCAACGAGAATCGATAAAGGAAGCTCGATTTTATGGTATTTAGTCCCGTTAATAACCTGAGACTCCTTTATTTTCAGGTGGGAAGCATAGAATTCCCCGTGGTGATACCGGCCTGACTCTTCCAGTAAAAACCATTCAAAAGATTTATTAAGCTCAGCTTCAGGCAGGCAAATGGTAATTACTGCTGCTTCACCGTGTTTTACAATACCTGCAGGAGGAACCATACGGTTCCATCTGGATAACTCCTCTTCCTGAAGCTTTTCAGCCAGAGCTTCTGTGTTATCAGTATTTATACCGACAATATTCAGGAATTCCTGATATTCTTTAGAAGAAGCCTTAAGGGTTTTCCCTTCTTTATCAGTATATTCATTAATTAAGCCGTAGTTTTCAGCTAGTTTTTCAAGTATTTTTTGTCTGTCCATCTTATTTTAAATCTTCATATCCCTGATCCATCTTGCTAATTCTATAAATTGCATAGAATATAACTGTTGTTACAGTTATGACGCCTAATACCTCAGATAAATTCATTCTTTATCCTCCATTTTTCTTGTAAGTTTTAAAATTTGTTCATTTTTATCCAAATATATACTGAACAAAAATATGAAAAGTAAATTTCCTATTATAAATAAAACTTTATTCAACCAGCCATCAAAATTTTGCAATAAACTCAGTGTTCCGCTTATTGTTACCAGCATACCGGTCCATAAATGCGTTTGAATGTTTCTGTGATTTTTAAGGGTTTCTTTTATTTCTTCTTTGTTCATTCTTTGATTTTACCTTATTTTTGTTGGAACCAGTAAAGTGTTAATCTTTTAAATACCAATAGACTGACCAGGCTGTTAGTTCCCCCTGTTTTTCTCCGGGAGAGTATTTTGCAATAACATTATTGGTATTTTCTAAATCATAGTTAATACTGCTATCAGAGAGATTTGCTAACAGCTCAAGAGTTTTGCCATTGTCAGTAAGCCATTTAACCTTAAAACAGCCGTCAGAAATTACTTCATAAATGCTTTTTGAGTGTTCAATTTGCCCAATCAAAGGTATAATTATACTTTTCCTGATTTTGAGCATTTTAGCGTAGAAATCAAGCATTTCTTTGTCCTGAGTGTTCCAGTCAGGTTTTGAGCCTGTAAAGGTCTGCTCTATGGTTGGATCGGGTATCCTCTCCCTGTTTGCAGGGTCAGCAAACTCCGGGAACCTTGAGAATTCTCTTCTGCGGCCTTCCCTTACCGAGTCAGCAAGATCTTCTCCAAAGTTACAGAAGAACATAAACGGTGTTTTACAGGCCCATTCTTCGCCCATAAACAAAAGCGGGATATTAGGAGAGATCAAGTACAGGCAGGCTATAGCTTTTAATGCTTTTTTAGAGGTAAGAGAAGCCAGCCTCTCGCCAAAAACCCTGTTTCCTGCCTGGTCATGGTTCTGGATAAAGTTAACAAAGCTTGATACATGCAGGTCTGTGCTTTTTTCACCTCTTTTTGCCCCGCTTCTGTAAGCAGAAACTTCTCCCTGGTATGCAAAACCTTCAGCCAGACATCTTGCCAGGAATTCAATCGGGGTTTTACCCCCCGGTTCAGGAGTATAATCTCCGTAATAACCTCCTTTTTCCCCTGTTAAAAGGATATGCGCACAGTGATGGAAGTCATCATTCCACTGGGCCTCATAATAGCGAGGGTCATTGTCGTTTCTTAGCAGGAAGCTTGATATGTTGTTGTCATTTTCCAGCACAAGGTGAATATGCCTGTCTTTTATGCGCTCTCTTGTACGCTGTGCTATTTCATACAGGATGTTTACCTCGGAATCATCCTTGATTTCATGCACAGCATCAAATCTTAAGCCGTCAAAATTGTACTCTTCCAGCCAGTAAATTGTGTTTTGCACAAAAAAGTTTCTAACATGTTGGTTCTCAAAGTTAATTGCATCACCCCATGGGGTAATATGTTTATGCTCAAAGAATTTTGATTTTGCATAGCAGTAAAGGTAGTTTCCATCCGGGCCAAAATGGTTGTAAACAACATCAAGAAACACCATTAATCCCTTTTCATGCGCTGCTTTAATCAGCTCTTTTAAGTCATCAGGCGTTCCATAGGACCTATCCGGTGCAAAATGCAGCACCCCGTCATAACCCCAGTTTCTTTTCCCTGGAAAATCAGATACAGGCATTAATTCAATAGCTGTAATTCCAAGAGAAACAAGATAGTCAAGCTTATTTCTGATTGCATTAAATGTTCCTTCAGGCGTAAAAGTTCCTGTATGGATTTCATAAAGTACAGTTTCATTCCAGGGGCGGCCTTTCCAGTGAACATCACTTCCCCAATCAAAACCGGTTGGATCAACAACAATACTTGGCCCGTGAACATCATCTGCCTGCATCTTTGAGGCAGGGTCCGGAACCATAAGCCCGTCAGGAAGCTTAAACATGTATTCTGAGCCTGCCCGGGCTTTATCTGTGATTACAGAAAACCAGCCCTCATCTTCCGGTCCCATGGATAATTCAGTAAAAGAGCCGTCATTTTGCTTTATACAAAGCTTTATTTCCCGCGCGTCAGGCGCCCATAGGTTAAAGCTGATTCTGCTGTCAGGTAAAATCTCTGTCCCAAACCTTTTTTCCAGCTGCTTAAGCACTTTAGTCTCTCCCTGTTAAAATTTAATTTATTATTTAATTATAAATTGTAACATAAAGTGAAAACAATATTTTATCACTATAGAGCCTTTCCGGGCCTTAAATTTGTGTTAAAAAATCAAGAAAGATTACAATACCGGGTTAATATAATGAAACAGGACCTTACATAATGTATAATAGAAATACTCAAGGAGGGTTCTAAATATGGAAATTCCCGGTATCTCAACCCTGAGTCAGGACAATTTGCTGGTGAATAACCTGCTGGTTAGTCCGCCTGCAATTAATGATTTCAGTACATATAACAACTTTATTTCCGGCACGCTTACTACTGAGCCGGATGATGTTGTTGATATTTCCGATGAAGCCTATCAACTTGCAATTCTGGACGGAATTGAAATCCCTCAGAGCCCTACTGCTGCTTATAATAATGATTTTAATAATTTAATAGTTAATTATTTAAACAGAGACCTTGATTTTTAGTCGAATAAAATGATATATAAAGGGCAAAGGCCAGGCTATTGAATTCAGGTAATTTAAATGGAACTTTGTTCAAATTGTAATGGAAGTTGCTGTAGAGCACCCAATGTTGAAGTTACAGGGTATGATATCCTGCAAATATATAAAACACTTGCAATTGACCCTTTTTTATTTTTAATAGTACTTCCTGTTGAGGGACAAAAACTTAAGGATAGCCGGGGAAAAACTCCCCTGTTTAAGTTTACCGATCTTGACCCTGAAAAGTACTATAAAATAATACTGCGCTCTGTTCCCACTGCAATTTTCCCTGAGAATTCAAGTAAATGTATATTTTTACTGGAATGGGACCCGGAAAAGTTCGGGCTGGAAGCCCCTGACGGAATAATTGGAAGGTGCGGAATCTATACTATCAGGCCTTATACCTGTAGGACTTTTCCCACGAGATTGAATGATGATCTAGAGCCTTTGATGCAGGACCCATATACAATGGTGCGTAAATCCACGGATGAGCACTGGCAAAAACCTCCTTACAGGCTATGCCCTGGACCTGTTGATGAAAAAGATTATATAAACTTCAGCGAGCAATACTATAAAGACCTCTATGCTATGCATACAGAGACTTTGTTTTTCCTGAAAATTGCCGAAAAATGGAACCAAAACCCTGATGTTTCTGATAATTTTATAGGGTTTATTGAAAAAGAATACAAAAACAGGCTTTTACCGCCTGAAAAATAGAAAAATACCTAGTGCACAGTTAAGTAAATTTTATAGAATCGTCATTCTGAGCCGCCTCCCGCCATAGGCGGGGCGGGCGAAGAATCTCATTACCTGAGATCCTTCGG
>JANQEB010000274.1 GCA_028278605.1 Candidatus Gastranaerophilales bacterium | reverse complement strand
CCGAAGGATCTCAGGTAATGAGATTCTTCGCCCGCCCCGCCTATGGCGGGAGGCGGCTCAGAATGACGATTCTATAAAATTTACTTAACTGTGCACTAGTCCTGAGGTTTACTCAAATATGAAGTCATATTTTAACTCTTACTACTTTAAAAATTTTAATACGCTTTGCGGGAGCATATTTTAAACTTACAAATGTCAGAAATAACTATTGTTATTAGATATATGGGTGATGAATGAAAGTTTTATGAAAGGTTAATATAAAGTAACCGGATTTTATGAAGTTTTTAAAAACTTCTTTTTTCAAGGGGGAAAAAAGAGAATGGACAATAAGATTAAACTGTTAATGGTTGAAGACCATAAGTTGCTGAGAGTCGGCTTAAAGGCAATTTTTGAGGAATATCCAAACCTTGAAATCATCGGAGAGGCAGAAGACGGGCAAAGTGCAGTTAAACTGGCAAGAGAACTCAGGCCTGATGTGATTTTAATGGACATAGGACTGCCCATATTCTCCGGAATAGAGGCAACCAGGAGAATAAAAGAATCAAATCCCGACATTAAAATTATCATTTTGACTTCACACACCGATGAAAAAGAGGTTTTGGATGCCCTGGCCGCCGGTGCAAGCGCATATGCGCTCAAAGACATAAAAACAGAACACCTGGTAACTATAATTCAGACAATTAACCAGGGTGCATTTTGGCTTGATCCTGCTATAGCAAGGGTTGTTACGCAAAAAAAAACTATTTTGCCCGGCAATAACAGGCCTTACACAAGAGCATCTTTCAAGGCTGACCATGCAAACCTTACAGAGAGAGAGTATGAAGTACTCAAACTTGTTGTGGACGGAAAATCTAACAGCGACATAGCTGACCTGCTAAAAATCAGTGAACATACAGCAAAAGCACATGTTTGCAACATAATCCAGAAGTTAGTTGTGGATGACAGGACGCAGGCAGCTGTAAAAGCGATTAAAGAAGGGATTGTTTAACTCGAATTGCCAAATAGCTGAAAGACTTGATATGGCTGATTCAAAATTCCTTAAAACGCCCGCCCAGCCCGCCCTGGAGGTGGGCGGCGGCGAAGCCGCCGCCTCTTTTTTATAAATTTTAAGGAATTTTGAAAAAATATAACTGGCAATTCAGGTTATTTAGGCGCTCACAAAGGAGTTAGGGCCTATTATCCGCAAAAGTTCACCAGAGGCTTCCTTCGGGCTTTCCGCGTTAATTATTGCCCTTACGACCGCTAATCTTCCTGCTCCGGCGTTTATGACCTGCCGTGCATTATCCGGGTTAATGCCGCCTATAGCAAACCAGGGGATATCAATATTCCCGGAAGCCCATTTTACGTATTCAAGGCCGACTGAAGGCCTGCCGGGCTTGGTAGGAGTGGTATATACCGGGCCAACCCCAATGTAATCAGCTCCTGCTTCAACTGCTTTAAGCGCCTGTTCAGGAGCATGAGTGGAAATTCCTATGATAGCGTTGTTGCCCAGGATTTTTCTTGCTGAATGTATATCTAAGTCTTCCTGTCCCAGGTGAACCCCATCTGCTCCCGCAGCAAGCGCAATATCAACCCTGTCGTTAACTATAAAAGCCGCGTCATAAACAGCGCATAACTCCCTGGTTTTTTTTGCAAGCTCTGTAATTTCTTTTGCAGGGGCTGTTTTTTCCCTTAACTGAATTATGCGCACCCCGCCTTCTAAAGAAGCAGCAACCGCATTCAGGAAGCTGTTATGGTCATTAAACTGTGTCCTGTCAGTTATCAGGTACAGGTTTTTGTTATCAAGTTTTCCCTTGCTAAGCTTGCGGGATAATTCCTCAAACATTATTTTCTCCAGTACATATGAATCGTATCTTAACTGCTCAAGAACTGTAATATCAATATTTTCATCCCGGGAGTACTCACCCTGGGAATATTCAAAAAGTGATCTTAGCGCCTGCTGAAGCCGCTTAAAATTTGCTTTATGAATATCAACCGCATCAGCCCTGCTTGAAGGATTGTAAATTTCCCTGCCAACATCTTCCTCGGTATTACGGCTTTGCAAAAGGCCGTTATACTGAGAATTAAATGCGTTTACCAGCTGGTGCCTGAGGTGTTTTAGCCTGGAAGAAAGGTTTTGGTCATTGAGGATAAAACGCGCGGTTTCCTCAAGGACCCGCAGAGCCTCTGTAGAGCGGTTTAAATTTACATCAATAATTCTTTTCATAATACTTTCTTTTTTAATTCAGGCCCTTGACCTCCTTCTGGGCGGGAGTGGTGGGGATTTTTGAAAAATTTTGAACCCGTCATTGGGGTTATTTAAGTCCGTCCTCTTAATTTTATTACTAAAAAGTTTTAGTTACCAGAGATAATATTACCCTATGTTTTTAGCTGTACTGTGTCTGTTGAAGCGCAAAATAAAAAATTAAAATGCTAATGGGGGTATAAAAACGTAATTCTGAGCCCATCTCGCCCATGACGGGACTGGCCTAAGAATCTTATATAAGAGATCTTCCGCTTCGCTCAGGATGACGCAACTATCGCTCAGGATAACGCACAGGGGGTTAGAGGTCTGCTTGAAAAAAAAACCAAGAGACATCTATAAAAGCATGGAACTTGCAGAGCTTATAGAAAAATCTCAGCAGGATGACCGGCTTGCACTTGAGGAACTCATCAAAAGAAACGAAAAAACAGTGTACAGCACGCTTTATCACCTTGACCCGAACCGGACCGATATCCCGGATATTGCCCAGGAAGTGCTTTTCAGGATGGCAAAAGCCGTAAAAAACCTCAAAAAGCCATCCACATTTAAATTCTGGCTAAACCAGATAATAACTAACCTGTTTTACGACGAACTAAGAAGAAAGACCCGACGCTTAAATACCATCTCCATAGATGCCCCGTTCCTTGATATGGAAGCAGGAGAATCCCCTCCGGCAATTAACATAGCAGATACAGAGAAGATCCCCGAGGAAAAGACCCTTGGAAGTGAGCTTGACAAGCATATAAAGCAGGCAATTGAAAATTTACCGGAACAGTTTCGCGTTGTTATCGTCTTAAGGGAATTACAGGGGTTAAGTTACGAAGAAATCGCGGAATTAACCAAAACCAATATTGGAACGGTAAAATCAAGGCTCGCCAGAGCACGCTCACGGCTTCAGGAGGAAATTAAACCATACTTGAATCACGAAAGAGGCGCCAATGAATGAATTTTTGACTTGTAACGAGATTAAAGATTTGCTCAGTCCGTATTTTGATATGGAATTACCTGAGAAAGAAAAAAAAATAGTGGAAAACCACGTTAAAAACTGCCCTGAGTGCAAAAAAGAACTTGAAAATATCAATAAACTCTCTAACTCAATTAAAGCGGTTTACAATGCGGAAAGTGAGCTCATTGCCGATGAACTCTCTTCCTACAAAGGCATGCTCACAGAAGATATTGAAAAATGCCTGAATGTGAAAACAAACCTCTCAGCCTTTATTGACGGAGAACTTGATAAAGGCAAAACAATAGAATGCCTGGACCATATAATTAACTGCGATTTTTGCAAAGGGCAGTATGAAAAAATCAGGCAGACCCGGGAGTTAACAAGAAATTACCTTGCAAGCCCTGTTTATGATGAATTCTATATCACACGGCAAAAAACACATATTAAAGTAATTGAAAAAATCAGGCAAATTGCCGGTCAGAGAAAAATTTTATCTTCAGCAGCGGCTCTTGTCTTTATAGCAGTGCTAAGCTGGTTTTCTTTTTCCCTGTTTAGTCCTGTAAAAACTGATGAAGCCTATATGGAAAAAACAAGGTTTATTCGCTCAGGCCGGCCGATTTACGTACATTATCATGTCCCTTCAGAAGAGTTTATTCTTTCAGAGTTAAATTCAGAACCGCCGGAAGAGGTTATTTCATTGCTATATGGCAACTAAATACTACAAATTAACCCTTATCTCTCTTTTTATTATGGTGGCATTTTCTAAAAATGCCCATAGTTATTGCTTTACACCTGTAAAGTATTATCCGGTTATAATGTGGGAAAATTTGAACCTCTCAGAAACCCAGCTGGCACGAATTAGAATTTTAGACTTAAAATGGCAAAGAGTCCGCAGGGATTTAAGCTTTCAAATTATTCATGATAAAGAACGCCTGAGAAAACTGCTGGCAAATCCCTATACTTCTGACAAAACCATTAGGGATTTGCAAAATCAAATTCTTATAAATCAAAATAATCTTAGATACTGTGCAATGGAAAATTTTTTGCTTAAAAGAAGTGTGCTGGACAGGTTTCAAAGAGAGCGTCTTCACCAGATGCTGGCTAACTAACTTATTTTAGTATAACGGGAATTGTAGTTTTATCATGCCTCACGCAAAAGCCTGTGCTGGGCGCTTTGCAGGATTTATTCCGAGCGAAGCGAATATACTCAGTACAGGCTCTTAAGTTATGCTACCGGGAAACGGTTACCCAGGTTGAATAATAAGCTAAGGAAATAATTGAAGAAATCTTTAAAACCTTGCTGACCAAATGGATTTCCATAATTTGGAGGGTAGCAGGGATTTTCTTTTTCAGGCATTTCAAAGTCTGCTTCATGATCAGCTATAGAATTATTATTATAGGCATCTGTTACTTCCTGTAAAAGCTCGTCCTGGTTTACAAGTGTCAGCTCATCAATACGCTTTTGGAAGGCCTGCTTTTCTTCTAAAGTTATTCTTCCGTCATTATCAGTATCAGCAACCATTGTCCTGGCGAGAAGTTCGCCTGCGCTTATTTCGCCATCGTCATTTACGTCTGTTATTGCAAAAATCTTATCATCTACTTCATGAGGTTCAACTGTGCCGTCCCTATCAGCATCATAAATTTTTAATATACTTGTATGGGAAGCCAGGCCACTGTCTATATCAAAATCGCCATTTTCATCTTCGAATATATACTGGTAATTAGTGTAAGTAAGTTCGTCATGCGCATCTTTCAGCTCAAGATCAAGAATTTTAGCTCCGACGTTAGCGCCTTTTCCGACTAATGTATCAGGGTCATAAGGCCCTTTAGAACCGTCCAGTTCGTTAAATGGCATTTCAAAATCATCTTCTTTATCTTTGGTGTAATTTTCGTAAAAATGTTCCATAATATCTGCAAAACAGTCAGGACTATTATTTATCAGGTAAAACGCATTTGTTTTTCCCTTTTGAGTGATAATTCCATCAGGTCTATTGTCTAAGTAGTCGGTAAGAAGTGTAAAAGCAGCTTCTTCGCCTACGCTTATGAAACCGTCATCATTAACATCAAGACCCTCTATTAATGACGGTTTATTAAGCTCATGCGGAATTGTTTTTTTATACTCTTCTATAGAGACTTGCCCGTCAGAATTACTATAGTTGTCCATATATGATAATTTGGTGCCTGCAAAGCCCATAACCGCATCAAAATTATAACTGCCGTTGCAGTTTCTGTTCATATATTGAATATTAGCCCTGTTGCTGGTAGTCTTCATCGCATTATAGAATGCATTTGCACCGTATGCAGTCGGCTCTGAAGAATGAAAAATGCCGCTATATCCTTTTATGGTAGGTGTGATACCATAAAGATTTTCCATTAAGTATTGCTGGATGCCCTGCTGGCTGTAGTCAAAACCAAAAATAATCATATTACACCCCTATGTTTTAGCTTAGTATATTTTATATATAATCTATATATACTTAAAAACTATTTATTTTAAAAAATTGCTTTTTTAGACCTTTATTGTTAAGAAATATTAACTTGCTTCAATGGCGGGTTAGCTAAAAAACAGTTATAGCTTGATAAAAATAACTAAACCGTTATTGGAATTAACTTTAAAAAAAATATGAGGCAATTTTTGGAGAGTTTTTGTTTTTATATAATTAAGGGATAGGACAAAAGGTTAAGTTTTTTGATACGGAGAAATAGAACGGTTAAAGGGATGGTAGAAATTAGTTTTTACTATGATTTAATTAGAGCGGATTTTAACGAAAAATCTTTTTTGGCAAAAAGCCCGGGGTTTTTTGCTAAACAATAAATTTTCACGTACATTAAGTAATATAGGAGTTTAAACATAGAAAAATCAGGACACGATAAGGTTAATGGACAAGTAAATTAACAAGAAACAACGGAAGGTTAGGAAAAGGAAGCTAATAATTTGAGATGCCGGCGGCATCTCTTTTTATTTGCGGTAATTCAAGTTGCTGTTTACAAAATTTTTTCAAAATGCCTGCTTGCCCTTTAAATGTAAATAACTTGAATCTTTAAATAGTCAAGAGCCTTGATATGACTAAATCAAAATCCTTCAAGCTTTATTTGACTATTTCGTCATTCAAGTTATTTTTATGGAATTTCTAAAAAAACCCCCACCATTCTCGTCCTTAGTGGAATACAAAGGGCTTCTCCGCTAAAATGAATACATGCCGAAACGAATATTCATTCCCGGAAGAGTCCGCCTGCTTCACTGATAAAATGAGTTTTTGCAAATATTGCTCAGTTGTATCCTGGCTTTTGGCTAACTCGTCATTCGAGTTAATTAACCTCAATGACGGGTTCAAAATTTTTCAAAAATCCCCACCATGAATGAGCTACTGCGTTAGCTCCCGCTGCCGCGCACTCCCACCCTTAGTGGAATGTAAAGGGCTTCGCCCTTTACGAATCCTGATAGATTTTTGAAAAATTTTTAAAATTATACTAAGCTATAATTGTTTTTTACAACCCGTCATTGGGGTTAATTAGAAAAAATTTTCAAAATAAGCGAACCTCCTGCTTAGGTAATAAAGTAGGAGGTTTCAGTAATAAATGAATGAAATTTTAAATGACCGGAGTGATACTTCTCTTTTTGTATCCGCTTGATCACAACCCGGGACCAATATAAACCGAGTGGATTATATATTAATTTTTCCAGATGAGCTTGTGCTTTGACACAGAATTACTGCCCTGTTCGCTTACATAAAGGACCCCGGAGTTATCAACCATTAAAAAATAAGGCTTATCCACTTTAATGGGCAATACGTGAGGGTCTTCACCTGAAGCCGGAAGAAGTACAATCTCGCTTGAGTCATAATTAGCCACGTAAAGATTGTTGTATTTATCCATAGCAAGTCCAACAGGTCCTTTTAGCAGGCCGTTTTTTGCAATTACCTTTTCATCACCGGTGTTACTGATAAATACAATGGAATTATTGTTGAAATCCGCGATATAAATATTGTTATTAGTATCTTTTACTATTCCCGTAGGTGCATGGAATGTTGAAATACTTTCTTTTATTGTTTCACAGGAATCCGGGCCGTTAAGTCTCTCTAAACTATCATCTTCAGTAGCTTCCTGCCGGTTTACATCGTAAACATTCCTGGTCGGATCGCTCATAAAAGCAACAAGACGGTTATAATTAGGATCTTCAGGTGGAATTTGCTTTATAAATTCATCTGCTTTTTCAAGATTATCCATTGTATAATGCAAGGTTGCAAGCTTATAAATAGTATCAAAATCATCAGGAGCAAATTTCAAGACTTTTTCAAAAGTTTCAACAGCTTTTTGTTTTTCGCCCAGAAATTCCTGTAAAATCCCCAGATTGTAATAGGCATCTATAAATGTAGGATCGGCTTTTATTGCTTTTTCAAAACAGCTAACCGCTTTTTTATAGATTTCTTTGCCTGTTAACTCAATTCCCTTGTTATAATTTTTAACAGCTTCAGCTTTATAAGCAAAACTTGCAGGTATGAGCATAAAAGCGCAAATAACACCGATAAATATAGTCTTACCGAACTTAAGCATTTTGTTTTTCATAATAAATAACTCCTGAAAATCCACAATCTTCTAACATGCTTTTTATAAGTAAAAAATAGTGAAACAGGAATATAGTATTAACCTAGCCCAACTATACAATTCTAAGAAACTGTCTGGAAAGTTTTTTACCTGCTTAACCGACTTGCTTTCACTGCTTTTTGGTAAATATTTATAGTCTTTGCTCAATCTATACCGATCACCAATTAGCCAAAATCCAGGATATGACTATGCAATTCCTGCTTCGCTGCTAAAATACGGACAGCGCCGCCTGCTTCGCAAACAAATATTGCATACATGCAATTAGCGGCTCGAGTTATACCGATTTAACGGAAACTAACTTATTTTAGTATAAATAAACCGAATGACGGGTTAGCTAAAAATGAATTATAGCTTAGTGTAATTTTTAAAATTTTTTAAAAATCTATATTGAATTGTTATGTTTCGTAATATAATTTTTAAAAAACAGAAATATTATTGCGATTAACAAAATTAAACTATATAATTTATATATATTGAAGCTTAATATGGAAAAAATAATCTTATGACCAATGAAATAAAAACAGTATCATTTTTTATGATATCTTTTACACTTATAATTTACGCGTTATTACCGTTATTCAGTATGATAGAAAACAGTTTTGAATACTCGGATTCTTCTTTCTACGGGTATTATGACTAAGTTTAAAAACCTCTACTTATTCCTTTGCCATTACCCCTTTTCAGGGGGTTTTTTTTGCGCTTTTGTTTATATACTTCCTATTTAAAAATTGAAATCAGGTGAACCACTAATACACTCACAATCAGGCCGGTGAATACTTTAAAAAAGTCCTTGCCGACATTGCTCCAGATTTTTTTTGAAGATTTATGCTTTAACCTGTTGTAAATGGCAATTTCCCTACCGGCGAGGATTCCCACGAATACCCAGGTTGTACTCATAGGCAGGGTATTTATTTCTTTGAAAAACACAAGCACAAACCCGTAAATAAGGTCGATTATAGATGCTGAACGAATATCAGCGGTGTTGGTTTTTTGCTTGACAATTTTCTGGATAGCTCCGCCCCGGGCATAGCATATAATACCGAGTAATGCCACAAGCACTGTCAGGATAACTATTAAGCTCATCAAGTCAAATTTTCTGGGCAGGTAAACAAAAATATTGGCCACATCATGCATAATCCACTGTGACCATAAAAAAGCGGTTGAACACCATTGAATTATTGTCCAGCCCATCGACTTTTCGTCTTTTGAATGAATAAAGTATTTTTCTATCTTTTGTGCGATTAGCGTATAGAGCATTATTGCTGAAACAAACGCTATCAAGTAACCGCTGGCGGATTTAAGTATCATTTTTTCAATTACAGAGGACGGGCTAAACACCATTAATAGTAAAAACGTAGTGCTGGCAGGCATTCCAAACCTGGTCAAAATTAAAAGGGCTATGGGAGGAAGGATATGGTACCAGTGAAAAACCCCCGTAAACGGGATTCTCTCCAGCCTGCCAAATGACATTTCACCATTGTTAACCACCCATCCAAAAATTAAGGTGGCAACAAGTATAATACTTACATATGCCCATATCATCAGGGCCGGTTTTTTTTCGTTTGAGCTTAAAAATGTTCCCAGTGTCTGGATAACATCATTTGCCACGCAGGAATAGGCCGCCAGTAAAAATCCAGAAACCATAAAAAAAGTGCTTAAATCCAGCTGAAAGTTCATGTTCTGTTCCTTAGATAAAATAAATGCAGGTTTTTAAAATTATTCATAATAATTAATTTAATTGCCACCTTAAAAAATCATACTTAAATGAATTTTTTCTTACAAGAAAAAATTCATTTTTCTTAACAAGACTTATAAGTTTAAAATCGTTGATATTCTTGGTTTATAGCCTGCTTTCACAAAAAGTGTAAAACATTTATTGAAAAATAAAAAAGGGCGAAAGTTTTACATCTGTTTTGTATTTTACGTCATCATGAATGAAACGAAGGATCTCAAGGGCTAAAACGATGAGATTCTTCGCCCGCCCCGCCTATGGCAGGAGGCGGCTCAGAATGACGAAATGAGTAAAAATTTTGGTAGTGGTATTTTTTGACGTGGCGTCATTGCGAGGAGTGAAACGACGAAGCAATCCACTTGAGTCTACTTAGTGATGGATTGCTTCGCTTCGCTCG
>JANQEB010000237.1 GCA_028278605.1 Candidatus Gastranaerophilales bacterium | reverse complement strand
TCTTAAGTTGAAGACATTGAGCTTTGCCCTTAACCACCATTTCATAAATTTTAAGGAATTTTTATCAAGCTATAATTGTTTTTTAGCTAACCCGTCATTCAGGTTATTTAATTCTGCTAGGTTTGATATAAAATTATTTACCAGAGGGAAAAACACATGAAAGTCTTTGATACACAATCACAAACTTTAAAAGAACTTATTCCTTTGGAAGGTAATAAGATAAAAATGTATGTTTGCGGGCCTACAGTTTATGATTTCCCGCACTTAGGCCATGCAAGGTGCTATATAACCTGGGATGTGGTATATAGATACCTGAAATTCCGGGGCTATGATGTGGTTTACGTCAGAAACATCACTGATATTGATGACAAAATCATAAACAAGGCTAAAGAAACCAATTCCACACCGGAGCAAATTGCTGATAAATACTATCTGGAATTCAAAAATACAATGGATGAACTTAACGTTTCCGAGCCGGATTTTGAACCCAAAGCCACGGAAAATATCAATGAAATGATTGATATAATTAACTCTCTGTGTGAAAAAGGATTTGCATACACTGCAAATGGGGATGTATACTTTGATGTATCCAGGTTCCAGAAATACGGCAGGCTTTCAAGGCAAAACCTTGATGATTTAAAGGCAGGCGCGAGAGTTGAGACTTCCGAAAAAAAGAAAAGCCCGCTGGATTTTGCGCTGTGGAAATCAATAAAAGACGAAAATGAAATAAGCTGGGATAGTCCCTGGGGAAAGGGAAGGCCAGGCTGGCATATAGAATGCTCAGCTATGTCAAGGAAATTTCTTGGAGAGATGATTGATATCCATGCAGGTGGGCAGGACCTGATTTTTCCCCATCATGAAAACGAAAAAGCTCAGTCAGAAGCTGCTTTTGGCAAGGATTTTGTCAGGTTCTGGATGCATAACGGCTTTGTAAGGATTAATGAAGAAAAAATGTCTAAATCCCTGGGCAATTTCCTTACAATAAAAGATGTTTTAAAAAAATACGACGCTAATACAATCAGGTTTTTTATTTTGACTAACCAGTATAGAATGCCTGTTGAATTTTCCGAGCAAGCCCTGGAATCAGCTAAAAACGGGGTTGCAAGGCTAAAAAATGCCTATAACTCAGTTAAGGAAAAACTTGGAGAGGAAAGAATTAAAGAGTCGATGAAAAAACTGGCATTTTTATTTGATGAAATGTCAAAAACAGGACATATCCCATTTCATGAAATAGATAAAATACCTGTTTCTGAAGAAGCTATATCCGGAGTTACAGATAAATTAATCGTTAATTTTAGAAACTTTATAAATGCGATGGATGATGATTTTAATACGCCAAAAGCGCTTTCTGTACTCTTTGAAGTATCAGGCTGTGCTAATAAGGCAATAACTTCAGAAAGTTCCGAATACAGTACATATTGTATTGCTTTATTGCTAAAGCTTTCTGAAACTCTGGGTTTTAACCTGGAAAAAGAAGAAAAACCGGCAGATGAAAAACTTTCTGAGATAATGGATGTATTAATTTCAGTCAGGCAAATGGCAAGAGAACAAAAAAACTGGGAAATGTCAGATAAAATAAGAGATGAGCTATCCCAGATCGGCATTACCCTGAAAGACCACAAAGACAAAAAAACAACCTGGAGTTTTTCTAAATAGATGGCTGAGCTTTCCACAAGGTCATATGCATATGTAGGCGATGCTGTATATGAACTCTATGCAAGGGAAAAGACAATATTAGTCACCCAAAACCCTAAAAAACTTCACAAAGCAACGTCTTCTATAGTAAATGCCCGGTTTCATGCTGAACTTCTGGAAGAAATAAAGGATTTTCTGACAGAAGAGGAGCAAGATATCGTAAGAAGAGCAAGAAACCTTTCCGTTACCACGGCAAGAAGGGTTAATCATTCTATTCACAGGCTTAGTACTGCTTTTGAGGCGCTTATAGGTTATCTTTACCTTAATAATAAAGACAGGCTGAAGGGTATTTACACCAGAATAGACCCTATCATAGAAAAGAAGTTATCTTGCATATAGTATTAATCAACAGTTGCAGTAAGGTTTTTATACATCGCGACGTTATGTCAAAAAAACCACTACCGATTATTATTTCCCGGACAGGCTATAAATACTGCTGCCAAATTTTTTAATATTTCTTTATAATTGTAAAAAAATAGTTTATGCGGTAAATTTTATACAGGAATCAGCTAAATTAATTGTAAATTTCAATCAAGAGGCAATAAATACTATGAAACATACACTTTCAGTCCTTGTACAAAATGAAGCAGGTGTTTTAAGCAGGATAGCCGGTCTTTTTAGCGGGCGGGGTTTTAATATCGAAAGCCTGACTGTTGCCCCAACACAGGACCAGGAATATTCAAGAATTACCATTGTTACTTCCGGCGATGATAGCGTGATAGAACAAATCTGTAAACAGTTAAACAGACTGATTAACACGATAAAAGTTATGGATATAACCGGTGAAAACAGCATCGAAAGAGAAATTATCCTCGTAAAAGTAGCTGCTAAAGATGAAGACAGGTCAGAACTTATCCGGATAGCCGAGATATTCAATGCAGAGATCGTTGATGTTACCGCTAAAACTTATACTATAGAAGCAACGGGTGATGATTCCAGGATCAGGTCCCTGATTGAACTGCTAAGGCCTATGGGCATAAGAGAACTTGTGCGCTCAGGTAAAGTGGCGATTTCCAGGGAAGCGCAGTTTAACCTCAAGAACTATACAAAACTCTCAGCTCTTTAATAGAATTTAAGCTTCAATATCTATTATATTAATCTCGCTTCCATCTTCTTGAGCAACAGAGTGAATCTCGTCCAGGCCAGTCATTAATTTATTAAATATCTCAAGCATTTTACTTATAAGCCCTGTTTTTAAGATTTCTGCTTTTGTAGAGTTGATTTCTTCGTCCTTAATACGAGTATTAAGAGTATTAGTCTGACTATTTTTATAATGAAAAAGGCTCTGGTCAAATAAATTTATGTCATCACTGCTGCACTGAGGATCTGAGGTTGTTACCTGCAAACTTCTACCTTTTTGCTGGGCAGAAACATTAATTTTTTTAAAACATCGCCTGGCTTTAGCTTCAATACTTGCTTTAAAATCTTTTGCGGTTTCTTCACTGTTAAAATTTAATAAGTAATTGCCTTTAAAGCCCAGGTTTTTTTCAATGCTCATTGACATAACTATTGTCCAGGTTTTCTACACTGGTAATATAAAATTCCCTCAAAAAAATTTTTGACCAGTTTAAAAGTAAAAGTTAACAAAAATTTATACTTGAGGCTGAGCCGAGTTCAACTTTTAATTGCAGCACTTTATCAGTGCGAATATATATTGAATGCATAAAGAAAGGTAAGGTGTTGAAAATGAGAAGAAATAAACATTTAAAACCAGAAGG
>JANQEB010000192.1 GCA_028278605.1 Candidatus Gastranaerophilales bacterium | reverse complement strand
CCCTTCAGCGAAGGGTTTGTGCCCTCCTCGCAATGACATAAGGAAAATTAATTAACCTGAATCTCTAAATAACCCCAATGACGGGTTAAGAATTTTTCAAAAATTTAAACAATGCCATTCTTAACAGAGATATCATCAAGGCTGTTAACTGTAATTGCGCAGTTAAGAACTCTTTCCAGGTCATTAATTTCGTCAGGTTTAAGCGTACCGGCTAAATCCTGTAAATCATCCGCATTTATTTCTGTTATTACAAGTTTTCCTGACTTAGCCAGGTTCAAAGCATACTCAGCAAGCTTGCCTGAAATGATTTGCTCTAAATAAATAACTTCCGGCGATTGAAAATCAACAAACTTCAACGCTTTTTCCGCGTTAAAGCCTACTTTTTCGTTTAATTCACACTGGTTTATGCCCTGCAAATCATACTTTACCATGGATTCAACAGTCATTATGTTTTTAATTTCCGAATTTATAGAATTTAATATTGTATATGCAATAAAGCTTTTGCCGCTAAATTCCGGGCCTGCAATTAAGATAATTCCAGGTTTTTCAAGGCTTACCAGAAGAAGGTCTTTGTGTTTTTTTGCCAGGTCAAGCTCATTAATTGTTTTAGGGGGTTTATAGAGGTTTATGGTTATTCTTTCCCCGCCGGTAGTGGGAAACGTCGAAATAATTCCTGTTGCCTGGTAAATACCGGCCGAATAATTAAACTTTCCAAGCTGCGGGACATCGCAAACAGAGCTATCAAGGTTGCTTATGTTTTTAATGCGGGAAACACACAAAGATGAAATCAAAAACGGAATAACTCCTTTTTCCTCTATTAGTGCCGGTTTTCTAAACTTAACATTAATTCCCTCCGGTGTATTCTCAAATACAACCTGAAACGCCGCTTCCTGCAATGCCTGAAACACTATTGAGCTCACAATTTTCTGTGCTTGTCCTATATCAGGGATTTCTATGTTTAATTGTTCTCTCCAGTCTGCTATGGCAGCCGGCATGGGCTCAGTTTTCGGTTTTTGGCCGGAATAATATTTTTCTACTTTGTCAAGAACCTGTCTTTCCGAGCAAATTATGGGTTCAATTTCGCATTTTATGCATTTTATAAGGTTATTAATTACAAAAAGGTCCAGAGGGTCAGCCATTGCAATAGTTAAAACATTTTCTATCCTGAAAAGAGGAATTACTCTGTGCTTTTTTGCATCTTCAGCCGAGATAAAAGTCAAACATTTTTCATCAAGGGAATAATCCTCCAGGTTAACATAGGGAATATGCAGGTTATCCTGAATAAACTTCAGAAGGGTTTCTTCATCAATAAACTTCTCTTCTATAAGAACCTGGGCTATGCTTTGCTTATTCTTTTCAGAAAGTTCCTCTGCTGCTGATAAATCCTCAAAAGAAATAAGGTTATCCCTTACCAGGTCATATTTTAGCTTCTCTATAGTTTTATTGGAAACGTAATCAGGCATAGTCTACCCTGGCAAATAAGCGTTTATTTTTTCTATAATGCTTTCTATGTCAAACGGCTTGGTAATATATTCGTCTGCGCCTGTTTCCTGGCCGATTAACCTGTCTTCTTTCTGTGTTCTTGCTGTAACCATGAGTATGGGAATATCTTTATACTTTGCGTCAAATTTTAACAACCTGCAAACTTTGTATCCATTGATTTTAGGCATCATAACATCGAGTATAATAAGATGGGGTTTGTGTTCTTTTGCAAGATTAAGCGCCTCTTCCCCGTCAAATGCGGTAATACAGTTGAAACCCTCGCTTTCCACAAGAAATTTTATTGTTTCAACAATATCCGGTTCATCGTCGGCTATTAGTATTGTTTTTTTCTCAATCTCACTCATAAGTCCATACTACAGCGATATTTTTTGCGTGGCAAATATGTTACCCCCCATGTCAAATTCGACTAATAATTCTATGATATTAATTAACCTCAATGACGGGTTCAAACAGGGAAGGAGTGGTGGGGATTTTTGAAAAATTTTGAAAATTATACTAGTGCACAGTTAAGTAAATTTTATAGAATCGTCATTCTGAGCCGCCTCCCGCCATAGGCGGGGCGG
>JANQEB010000184.1 GCA_028278605.1 Candidatus Gastranaerophilales bacterium | reverse complement strand
TGCGAGCGAAGCGAAGCAATCCATCACCAAGTAGACTCAAGTGGATTGCTTCGTCGTTTCACTCCTCGCAATGACGCCACGTCAAAAAATACCACTGCCTACTTTTATATCTGATTTTGCGGTTAACGCCAGCCCCTGCCAAGTTCTGACTTGAAGCCGTATCCCCGGACATTTATCTTTTTCAGGGAATTTTCAATATCCTCTTTCGTATAAGCATCCGGTGCAAGAAGGTCTTTTGCAAATTCATCTATATTTTCCCTGCTGACAGAATCCATTATGAAAATATGCGCATGGGCACGTTCTTCTCCGTCAGCTATTAAGGTTTCACAGGATAATGTGTGTTTTGCCACGATCCTGTCATTAGGTTTTCTAAACCTTACCGTTAGCGAAAGAGGTGTTCTTTCTATCCATAAATCCAGGTCAGGATAGGATTCCTGCACTTTTCTTAATTTTTCTTCAGCATAGAGTGCAAGGGTTTCACAATTCAATGCTTTTTCAATCTGTTTTTCATAAGAGGTCTTTGCCAGGTAATTCCATAAAATTATAGCTGACATCCCGTTTCTTGACCCGGCAAAAGTAGTATCCATAGAACCTATATAACCGGGTTCGTCCGGCGGGTATAACTGATAGCCTACTTTTGTCATAAACACACCGCAGGGCCAGGGAGAGCCTATCCATTTATGCCCGCTCATTACGATTGAATTTACAAAAGGCAGCCTGAAATCAAAGACAGGGCCATGTGCATCAAGCTTTTCCCGTTTATATGCCATTTCAAGGTAAGGCAGGTAAGCTGCTCCCAGAGCTCCGTCTACATGGATCCAGTAGCCGTTTCTGATATCTTCATCGCCTTTTTCATCATATACTACTTTTCTGTTGACAAGCCCGTATTTCTCAAAAACCGGCATTAATGCCCGGCCGATTTTTTCAACGTCATCATAAGCGCCTTTAAAAGTTGTTCCAAGGTTGCAGTTTATAATAATCGGGTGGTTTTTTGACGCAAAAAATTTGACCAGTATTTTTAATTTCTCAATATCAATTGACCCGGTACCTTCCTTGCCTTCAACTGAGGGTACTTCAGTCAGGTCCCTGCTCCACTCGCCGGTTTTACTTAAGGGGTTTTCACCGGGATATTTTTTAACACCGGCTTCGTAGGGAGTTAAAATTTTTAGGACCCTTGTTGCTTTGATTATTGAATAGTGGGTATCCTGAGAAAAAAAAGCAACAGGGTTAAAGGCATTTGGATGGTGTTTTTTATGATCAGCTTCCAGGTATTTTGTTTTAAAAATCTTTTGCCTGCATTTATTATTGCACTCTTTAGCTTTATCAAGCACTAATTTCCTGCCTGATAAATAATCCCTGGCATTCCACAGGCCGTATAAATTCCCTTCGGTGCTTCCCATTGTCAGTACATATCCCCAGTAACTATCTTTATCTTTGGGTTTATGCGGAGTTTTTGCGTTCCAGAGCGTGGCATAATAGTCTAATACAGCTTTTTCCAGAACCTTACTGTTCATTGCAAAATAACCCGGTGAAAACGGGTCGCCTATATTGTTAATATGGTATTCCAGAAAATCTTTTAAATCCTCTACATAATCTAATTTGTTGCAGCTTTGGTAGCCAAGGAAATGGTTCTTTTTTATGCCTATATACTTACGAAAAACATCAAGAGCGCTAAGCCTGTCTTCATCATTGAGGCCAACCGCAGGTAAATTAAAAATTGTTTCATCAATATAGTGATTTTCCATAATATTCCTTTTTGGTTTTTTTAATTCATTGAATTAATAAAATAAAAAAACTATTTTAGGTATTGCAAAGCAGGTTAATTAACCTGAATTACGAATTAGCCGAAAGGCAGGATACGACTGAGCAACATTTGCCAAAAAATTATAGAGAATCGAAAAGAGGCTACGCCTCTTTTCCACCTTTAGGGTGGTTGTGGGCGGGTTTTGGCAAATGTTGCATACATGCAATTAGTAATTCGAGTTAATTAAACTGAATGACGGGTTAGTTATTTTTAAAAATTTCTTAAAATTTATAGAAAAGAGGCTTCGCTGCAAAATGCGGACATGCGCCAGCGGGAACGAATGTTCATTTCCGGCAGGGTCCGACTGCTTCGCGCCCCTGCACCTAACCCTTAAAATACCGCTATTATTGTTTTTTGCCTTCATTTATTAAATCTTGTTTACTTTTTAAGATAATCAGTTACAGTACTGCTGCAATTTTTAATATTTTTATTGTGCCGGTGTTTGAGATAAAATCACTAGTGCACAGTTAAGTAAATTTTATAGAATCGTCATTCTGAGCCGCCTCCCGCCATAGGCGGGGCGGGCGAAGAATCTCATTACCTGAGATCCTT
>JANQEB010000165.1 GCA_028278605.1 Candidatus Gastranaerophilales bacterium | reverse complement strand
ATTCTTGAAAAAGAAAAAACCGAATAAAAGCATAGAAGCCTCACATAGAGACTTCTTACAGGATTTCTATATGAAAAAATATACTAATCAAGATGTTTTTGAGTTAGTTGCGTAAGTCCTGTTACTAAAAAAGATTAGACAGAGGAGGAGTAAAATTATGACCGCAGTAGAAAACGTAGCAAACAATGTAGGCAAAATAACTGGAAATACTGAGTCCGGCTCTTATGATACAGATACTAACGCAGAAAAAGCAGCAAACGCCGGAGAACAGGTAGGTGAACTTCTTAACGGCGGAAATAAAGATGTCAGCACTAAAAATGATATCACATATGATGGTGATTCAAATGATGGCGAAATTGATGTTGACGCCGGTTTAGCATACGCCTCAGAAGTCGTGGATTCAATTGACCAGAATGAAAACGGCGCAATTGACCTGAATAATGAAAATGAAAAACAAAAAGCCGAAGAAGGCCTTGGAATAGAAGATATTTCAGCAGCTGACGCAAACGCCGACGGACTGGTTGATAAAGCAGAATATCTCTCCCTGACCATTCTTCAGGACTGCACATCAGAGGCAGGCCCTGATGGCATTGCAACAGCTGAGGAAGCAAAAGCTCTTAATGAAATTATTAAAAGCGATGCTGAACTTATAAAAAGCCAGGTAAGAGCAATTAATACAGAAGTGGTAAGCCCGGCGGTAGCAAACTTTGAAATGCCTCTTACAAAGCTTGAGAAAGCTCTTGACATAGCAGAACAAGCAGAAATCAAGGCAGAGAATAATGCGAAACAAATTAGCCAAAACGCTAAAACCATAGAAGAGCTACAGCAGGATAAAAAGAACCTGGGTTTAATTATGCAGCTATTAATGCTTATGCAGACACTTGGTCTTCCTCTGGGAACTATAGAATCAATGGCAGAGTCAATGGGAATTGATATTTCTGAATACCTCCCAATGTTTAAAGGGCAGACAAATTCTGCGCAAAATACAATGAATAGCAACCTGTTTAACTTATTTGGGACCCAAGTTAACGATACAACTAACCCGTTTCTTGTAAAACCATACTAATTGCTTTAATAAAGAATTAATACAGGTATAAAAGTAAACCTCCATTTCAACTTAGATGGGGGTTTATAATTTTAATTTTATAGCCTAAAAACTAATTTTATGTTTTACTTAATATAAATAAATGCATTATAACTGCAAAATTTTTTGGGATTGATTTTTGTCAGATGAAAGGGTAAAGAGTTTTGCACGAAATCAAGGTTGGAGAGCACTGGGTTGAAAGCATTGGTCCTTTGCAAGTGCACATGGACACTTTGATTACCGCATGGCTTGCAATGATAGGAATTATCCTTACGGCTTTTGTAATAACCAGAAAGCTTTGCATTATTCCTGATGGTTTTCAATCTTTCTGCGAAATGCTCATGGAGTTTCTCGAAGGCCTTGTGAAAGGGGAAATGGGAGAAAGAGGGCTTAAGCATGCCCCAATTATTTCATCCTTGTTCCTGTTTATACTTTTTGCAAACCTTGAAGGCCAGCTCCCCTGGAGGCTTTATCACCTGGACCAGGGTGAATTTGCTTCCCCTACAAACGACATAAATACGACACTTGGGCTCGCGCTTGTAGTGTCGGCTTATTATATTGGCGCAGGAATCATGGAAAAAGGGTTTGGGTATTTCCGGCATTATTTCCAGCCGCTATGGTTTATGTTTCCGTTTAACCTTCTTGAAGACTTTACAAGGCCATTATCGCTTTCGCTTCGACTTTTTGGGAACATACTGGCAGGAGAGCTGATTATTTTAATCCTGATCACTCTTATTCCAATTTTTGTACCTGTTCCAATGATGCTTTTTGAATTATTCGTTGCCTTTATTCAGGCTTATATCTTCTCAGCTCTTGCTGCATCATATATAGGAGCTGCAACGGCAAAAGAACACTAGTTATAATCCGGCATAGTTTAAAATAGGAGGAAACCAAATGGATAACCAAGCAATCGCAACACTAGCAATCATTATCGGTATCGCCCTGGCGGCAGTCGGCCCCGGGATCGGTATGGGAATCGCAACAGCAGCAGCAATTAACGCTGTAGCGCGCCAGCCTGAAGTTGAAGGAAAAGCAAGAAACATGCTTATTTTTGGTATTGTTTTCATGGAAGTGCTTGTTATTTACGCAATCTTTGCCGTATTCCTGGCAAAATACCTCTTCAACCTGTTCTAGAAATCTATCAAAAAGGACTCTGTAGAAATGGCTCAAGACCACTTAGAAACGCATAATGAAGTACATACAGCGGTAGTTGCAGAAAATCCCCCGCCGCAGGAAGAAGCCCCACAAGGTTCCCTGCTGACGATTAACGGCACAATTCTGTTTATTGTCCTGAGTTTTGTGCTCTTTACAATAATAATGAACAAGGTTTTCTACGGGCCTATAACACAAATCAGACAAAAAAGGCGCGATTACGTCAAAAGTATAAAGTCAGAAGCCACAAATGCCCAGGAAAAAGCTGAAGAACTAAGAAAAGAGCACATAGAAAAAATTATGTCCGCTAAAAAAAAGGTTTCTGAAAAAACATCAGAAGTCATGAACGAGGCAAATCAGGAAAAAACAAAAATTCTTGATGAAAAAAGACAGGATATGATTAAGTTTCTTGAGCAAGGAAGGCAAAAAATCCGCGAGGAAAGACATAAAACCTTTTCTGAGCTTAAAGAAAACATTAGCAGCTATGCTTTTGACATATCCAAAAAGATACTAAACGAGGAAATACCAATAGTAGGGGTTTCCCAGGAAGCTATAGACAGAGCAATTAACAGGTAAAAGACAATGGGACAGGATAATCATACAGAACACAAAATAGATCTGGAGCATACAACCGCAGAAGTTGCCCACCCACCAGGCCATAATGAGCATGCGGGAGGTGAAGTTCTTGATACTATCTTCTTTTCCAATATTATAAACGTTATAATTGTTATACTGTTCTTTGTATGGCTGTTTAGAAAGTTTAATTTGCTCTCATTTATAGGTAAAAGAAAAGAAGAAATCCTCGAAGCCTTAAAAAACCTGGAACAGGAGAAAAAAATCAAGCAAAACTACCTTAAGGAAACAAAAATAAAAGTTCAAAACGTGAACCGGGAAGTCGAAAAGATCATTGATGACGGTGAGCAGGTAGCAGAAAGTATTTCCGAGAGAATCATAAAAGAGGCTGAAGAAGAAGCAGCTGAAATTCAGAAAAAAGCCCATGCCCTTATTGAATCAGAAAGAAAAGTGGCTTCCAACCGGGTTGTGCAGGAAGTAACCACGGCAGCCTTTGTAATCGCTGAACAACACATCAAAGAAGCCATTGACCACAGGCTTCAGCACAAATATATCAACGAATTTATAGATAGTCTGGATAATGTAAAGGTTTAATGCAAGAAAAATGAGTGAGACTGGTAATTCAGGAATATCAATAATAGCTGACAGATACGCAGTAGCAATGATTGAGCTTGCGCAGAAGTATGACATGCTCGATACTATTAATTCTGACCTGTATTTGATAAAGGATATTATCAATTCCAGCGGGGAATTACAGGGCTTTATCGCTCATCCGCTGATTATCGCCGAAGAAAAAAAAGACGCATTAAGAAAAATCTTTGCTGAATCAATTTCCGGCTACTCGTTAAATCTTATAAGCCTTCTTGCAGACAAGAACAGGCTGTTTATACTGCCCTTTATCGCTGATTATTACAATAAACTCCTTTGTGAAAAGAGAAACATCCGCACAGCAGAAGTTATTACAGCTGTAGAGATTGACCAGGACACAATTAACAGGGTAAAAGAAAAACTCGAGAGATTATTGCAGAAACAGATAATAGTAGACCCAAAAATTGATAAAGAAATAATAGCGGGGATGATCGTAAAAATTGGCGACAAAGTCATTGACGGGAGTATAAAAACCAGGTTTGAAGATATGAAAAAGCAGCTATGTTAAAAGAATTTAATATGACATTACGATAAAAAGAGGATTTGGCTATGGTAAACATTAAACCCGATGAAATAAGCTCAATAATTAAAACCAAAATCGAACAATATGAAGGTACACTTGAAATTTCCAACATTGGAACCGTAATAGAAGTTGGAGATGGAATTGCAAGGATTTTCGGACTCAGAAATGCTATGGCAGGAGAGCTTGTCGAGTTTGAAGACGGCCATGGCACAAACGGAATGGTGCTTAACCTCGAAGAAGACAACGTAGGTGTTGTAATCATGGGTGAATACATCCATATCAAAGAGGGAATGACAGTTAAGACAACAGGAAAGATTGCTTCCGTGCCGGTGGGAGACGCATTGATCGGCAGGGTAATTAACCCTCTTGGCGAGCCATTAGACGGCAAGGGCCCGATTCAAACCGATAAGATCAGGCCAATTGAGAAAATCGCACCCGGAATTGTCAGAAGACAACCTGTTTGCCAGCCGCTGCAAACAGGAATTACAGCTATTGACGCATTAACCCCGATTGGAAGAGGTCAGAGGGAACTAATTATTGGAGACAGGCAGACAGGAAAAACCGCTATTGCAATTGACACAATAATTAACCAGAAAAATTTTGATGTAATATGTATTTACGTGGCAATCGGACAAAAAACAAGTTCAGTTGCACAGACAATAAAGACTTTAGAAGAAAACAAGGCTATGGACTACACTATTGTAGTTAACGCTTCAGCGGTTGACTCTGTTCCCTTGCAATTTGCAGCGCCATTTGCAGGAACTGCAATCGGCGAAGAGTTTATGGCCCAGGGCAAACACGTTCTTCTGATCTATGATGACCTTACAAGACACGCCTGGGCATACAGGACAATGAGTTTGCTGCTAAGAAGGCCGCCGGGACGCGAAGCTTATCCGGGCGATGTTTTCTACCTGCACTCAAGGCTTCTTGAAAGGTCAGCAAAGCTTTCCAATGAAATGGGCGCCGGAAGCCTGACTTCACTGCCTATTATCGAAACCCAGGCCGGAGATGTCAGCGCATACATACCGACAAACGTTATCAGTATTACAGACGGCCAGATTTTCCTGGAAACTGACCTGTTTAACGCCGGGATAAGACCTGCGATTAACGCTGGTATTTCGGTTTCAAGGGTCGGAGGCTCAGCGCAAACTCCTGATATCAAGAAAATCTCCGGTAAGCTGAGGCTTGACCTTGCACAATACAGAGAACTTGAGGCATTTGCCCAGTTTGCAAGCGACCTTGATAAATCAACCCAGGACCAGCTAAGACGCGGCCAAAAGCTTATTGAGATATTAAAACAGCCTCAGTACGACCCTCTCTCGGTTGCTGAAGAGTATACCATTCTCTATGCTGTAAATAACGGCTATCTTGATGATATAAACACAGACAAAATCCAGGGATTCAAGAAAGAATGGAGAGCATACCTCAAAGCAGAGATGGATGAGGTGTCCAGAAAGTTGAATTCCGGCGAAAAACTTGATGATTGCAACATTGAAGTAATTAAAACAGAGCTGACAAAGTTCAAAGACACAATGTTCGCATCACAGGGTTAAAATGCTTACAAACTATGTTACAATTGCTTACATAGAATGTTAGTAATATGAGGTTTTAAAAAATGCATGTATCTTTAACCCCGGCTTTAGAACAAATGATTCAGGACAAGGTTGACTCCGGCCTGTATAACTCGGCAAGCGAGGTTATCAGGGAGGCTTTAAGGCTTTTGCATGAGCGAGATGCTTACCAGCAAATGCGCATAGCGCAACTAAAAAAAGATATCCAGGAAGGACTTGATGATCTTGAGGCTGGCAGGGTTATTGACGGTGAAACAGCTATGAAAAAGTTGATGCAAAGATATGCAGAATAAATTTGTAGTTTCAGAAAAGGCTGACCTTGATATGATTGCAATAGGCGACTTTATTGCGCTTGATAATAAGGCTGCTTCATCAAAATTAATAGATGAATTTACAAGTTGTTTTAAACGGCTGCCTCAAATGCCAAAATCAGGCTACAAAAGACCGGAATGGTCAGTTGATAAGAATATTCGGTTTTGTAATGTTAAAAGATACCTGATTGTATATAAAATCGAGTAAGAAAACATCGTTATATTAAGAATTCTGAGCTCTTACAGAAATATCGGAGGCTTGTTGGAAGATATAGGTTAAATTCCAGGGGAAAATAAAATGCCAAACTTAAAAGATATAAAACGCAGAATAAAAAGCGTTGAAAACACACAGAAAATAACCCGCGCCATGAAAATGGTTGCAGCTGCTAAAGTTAAAAAGGCCGAAGCCATGCTAAAAGCTTCAAAACCCTATTCATTAGAACTTTTAAGCATCATGAAAAGGCTAATGTCCACTAACCTATATATTGAGGGAACTGACAAGAAGTTTAATAAAGCAATAGACAATTACCCCGAGCTTCTCAAGGAAAGAGAGCTGAAAACAGTCGGAATCCTTGTAGTAACTTCTGATAAAGGGCTGGCAGGGGCTTATAACGCTAATGTCGTCAGGAAGACAATGGCAAGAGTCAAGGAACTTGAGCTAAGCGGCATAGCTGTTAAGCTTTTTATCGTTGGAAACAAAGGTTACCAGGCTCTAAAAAGGACCGTAGGGGACAAAATAGCAAACTTCTATACAAAATTGCCTGCTGTCCCAACCCCCGGAGCAAGCGCTGTTATAACTGAGGATATGGCTGAAAGCTTTGTTAATAGGGAAATTGACAAAATTGAAATTATAACTACATACTTTAAATCCTCACTTTCCTATGAGGTTCAGGTGTGGCAACTGCTGCCAATGATGTTTTCCGCGGAAAAAGAAGAGAAAACAGGGGTTGAGCCGGAAATGCTCTTTGAGCCTGATATGGAAAGCGTACTGCAAAAAGTCGTGCCATTATACATATCAAACAGGGTTTTTTACGCCATAATCCAGTCAGTAACCAGCGAACAAGCCGCCAGAATGCAGGCCATGTCTTCTGCCACAAACAATGCAAGGGATATGATCAAGCTTCTTACTATTGACTACAACAAAGCTCGACAGGCTTCCATTACTCAGGAACTCCTTGAAGTTGTTAATGGTGCCGAGGCCTTAAAAGGATAAAAAATTTTTAAAATTATATCAAGCTATAATTCATTTTTAGCTAACCCGTCATTCGAGTTAATTAGGCGCTAATATTGTTTAAGGCTGTTTCAACGCAGCCTGGCTCCTGAAGGCCTGAGTCAAACAGGTAATAAAGTGCCTTTTTGATTTTGCTGCTGTCAGTCCTGCCGTTTAAATTGCTTAAAATATTTATTGCATCTATAAATTCGGATTGTGATTTTAGTTTAACACCTGATTTCTGGACAATTTCTTTTATCCATCTGGCAAACAAAGCCGGATTTCGCTCGGCGGTAGGAACAATACAGGTATAAAAAATGTGCTTTGATAAGAGCCAATTGCCATGCAGGTTAGAGGAATAATTCAAGATATCAACCCAGGTGTCAATCGGGTTGTTTCTGGACCTGAATTCTTTTTTAAGACTTCCGGAATCGCTATTTTTAAGATAGAGTATTCCCATATTTTTTACCTCTACTAAGTTGCCGTTCAGAATTAAGTATATAGATATTATATCCTATTGCATATACACTGTCGATGAATTATTGAGAAACTTTAAGTTTTTTTTAATATAAAGAAAGAATTTTAACAAATATTCATACTATTTTGTCTTAAAAAAAATTAACTTTTTATTTTCAAATTCTTTATTCTTGCGGCAATTTACTTAAATCTGACTTTTTTTGCTGGAAAAATTCAACCAGTCCTTCTTCTTCCAGGCGCAAATAGAATTCATCAAGGATATCTTCTATTTCCGGGCGCTCCATAATGCTAAGAGATTTTGCCACGTTGATTAAATATTGGTTTTTGTCGTACCATCTTCTTTTGCCGTAGGCCTTATAGTATCCTAAAATCTTTTCCTTTCCTGAGCTTCTAAGGCCTCCATGGTTTCGATTTTCTCTTTTGTGCTCAAGTATGATTCGATAAAAAATTCCCGCAATACTATTGCGCTCTTTTCCGTTGGCATTTTTTAAAATCAGGAAAATTTCTCTAAGCCTGGGAATTTTATCGTACCATCTCTGGATTTCAGGCATCCCGTATGTTATTCCTTTCATGGCTCGCACACTTAAACTGGATTTACCCCACCAAAAATTTAGTTAGAAAAAGAAAAACACTTAAAAATATTACACTATATTTCAATGTAAGTAAATGATTTTGCAAACATTCTTATCAAAATTAAATATAAATATCTCTTTCGCCGTTATTTATTCTTTCAAGCTTTTGAGAAATGCTTTCTTTAAGTTTTTCGTCATGAATTTCTGCCAGGTGGTTTTTTATACATTTCAAGCCGGCTTCTTTTGTTTGCGGGCTTGCATAATCGTTAAGAAACTCCCTGAAAGTTAAGATAGCGTTTGGCTGGCAGAACCTCTGGATCAAACCGGGTTTTGCCAGGTCCATGAAGTCTTTTCCGACTCTGCCAAGTCTATAGCAGCTTGTACAGAAGCTTGGAAGGTAGCCTGTTTCTGAAAGCTGTTTTATAACATCATCAAGGCTTCTGTGATCACCAATTTGGAACTGTTCAGTGGACTCTTCCTCCTGGTAACCTCCGGGATTTGTCTTAGAACCTGCGCTCATCTGTGAAATACCAAGCTCAAGCACTTCCGGACGGAACTTTGCGCGCTCTCTTGTTGTTAATATTAGGCCTGTGTAAGGAACAGCAAGTCTGAGCACTGCCACGATTTTTTTGAAATCCCTGTCAGTAACTGCATGCGGCGGTTGTTCAGCAACGGAACTTCCATTTGCCGGCTCTAATCTTGGGATTGAAATAGTATGCGGACCGGTTCCGTAAGTTTTATCAAGGTATTCAGCATGTGAGAGCATTGCAAGCACTTCAAACCTGTAATCTGTGAGACCGTATAGAACTCCGACTCCAACATCGTCTAAACCTGCCCGCAAAGCCCTGTCCATTGTCTCCAGGCGGTATTCATAGTTGGCTTTAAGGCCGGAGGGATGCATTTTTTTGTATGTCTGCCTGTGGTAGGTTTCCTGGAATGACTGGAACGTGCCTATATCAAAAGTTTTCAGGCGTCTAAAGTCCTCAACTGACAGCGGGGCTATGTTTATGTTTACCCTGCGGACTTCGCCCTTGCCTCTTTTGAGTTCATAGATTTTCTTGATGACTTCTTCAATGTAGTCGAGGTTAATTTTTTCCATGTCCTCGCCGGCAACCAGTAGAATCCTCTTGTGCCCCATATTGATTATGGCTTTTGCTTCCTCGACAACTTCTTCTACGGTTAGTTTTTTTCTTTTCATTTCCTTGTTTTCATACCTGAAACCGCAGTAAAGGCAGTTGTTTGTGCAGTAATTACTGATATACAGCGGGGAAAACAAAACTATTCTTTTACCGTAAATTTTTTCCTTAACTGCTTTTGCAGCTTTAAAGAGCTTATTTAAAGCCTCATCATCATTTATATTCAACAATGCCGCCGCTTCTGACATTGAAATCCCTTTTAGCGAAAGAGCTTTGTTTAATATGTCATCAATTGTGTCTGGTGAGGGCTTTGTTTCCATCAGCCCATAAATTTTTTCCTCGTTAATTATTGCCTGCAGGTCTGTTTTCACTTTTGAACTCCATCGGGTTGCCTCTATTATCGGGTTTTCTTTAATTATAAGTATAACTCTTTATAACCGGCACAAACATTAATTTTCTGTTAAAGTTTAATAAAATCACAAAAATTTAAGCAATTTTTATGCTTTATGTGTTTTATAAGTTTGTTAGTAAATTTAGAAACGGTAGGTTAAAAATGGCATTAACATCACACATAGCTAAATCTATAAGAGTCGGAACATTATTAAACAGGCTATATTTACAACAAGCGACCAGAGGTCCGGGATTTTCTGCTCCCAGAACTCTAAAAAGAGCGGAAGAGCTTGCCGCCAAAACGCGTATTAAACTTAAAAATGAAGTTAAAAGATTCTCAGTTGTAGTCTAACAGCGCTAAAAAAATAATCAAAAAAAGCTCCCTTTTATAAAAGGGAGCTTTTATGTCTTAAAAACTTATTATATTAGTCTTCTACAATAATAACACTTACAGGACAGGCTTCAGCAGCTTCTTTAACTGCTTCTTCGTTTCCCGCAATGTTTGCTTCATTTACAATAACTGTATCTTCTACCGAAAATACGTCTTCACAAATTGATTCACAGGCACCGCAAGCAATGCAGCCGTCTTCGATTCTTACTTTCATTTTTTTCTCCTATCGGGTTTTAATTCAAATTTAGAACAACATTATTATAATACTTTAAATAATTATATTTTAAAAAGATAATTTTTTTTAAGTTATATTAACACGAATGACGGGTTAGCTAAAAATGAATTATACCAAGCTATAATTTTAAAAATTTTTCAAAAATCCCCACCATGAATGAGCTACTGCGTTAGCTCCCGCTGCCGCGCACTCCCGCCCTTGAAGGAAGTCAAGGGCCTTCGGCCCTTAGAATGAGTTTGAGCCTACAACACCTGTTCCTCGCAGCTGTTTCGGCTCTTCACTCCCGCTTCGCAATTTAACAATTCCATATAGATTTTTGAAAAATTTTGAACCCGTCATTGAGGTTAATTCGTAATTCAGCTTAGCCGGTTTTAAGCTTCTTTTCTGTATTTTTTCATAAATTCTGAAAAAACAGTTTCGTTTTTATTAACACCGGCAAAGCCCTGGGATGTTGTTATCACCGGTATACTGCCGGAGAGGACTTGAGGGGTTTTAAGCTGGTCTAAGCGCTGAGAAGCAAGAAATCTTCTTCTAAATTCCTGATATTCATCATTAAGCTGCTTAGGTGATTTAACCTCTATTCCAAGGGATTTACAGACTTTTTTGAACCCGTTGGCGATTGGGCGGGATATTGCGTTATTTAAAAAGCCCATTAATGTGCATACCAGCAATATGTTTTTAATACCCTGGTCTGTAAGTACCTTGATTCCCTGGTTAGACGGAGATTTTTTCCAGAGTTTTGCCAGGCCTATGCTTGCAGGGATTATAAGAGCTTTATCTGCAGCGTTAAGTAAAGTCAGGTTCATTGCCTCATCAACTACAATTCTTGTGGTATTATACAGGGCTTTAGGGTTTAAGTGGACTTTTGTTTTATCATCTTTATTTTCCTGAGTTTTATCGGGATTTTCAGATTTATTAGTGTTAACAGCCTTTCCAAACACGAAAATAGTAGGGGCTGTTATTAATAACCTCAGCAGCAGGTTTGCTATTACGTTTCTTTCAACCCATTTATCGTTTACGTTTGCCTGATTAGCCAGCATTTTTCTTTTTTTAGCGTTGTTTCTCAGGGATTCAAAAGGCTTTTTCATCAGCCTGTCAAAACCTTTACCTATTTTTAAACGTTCATTTATACCTTTGGCTATATCACCGATAAATTTATCGCCAAAACCTTTTTTACCGGCAATTTTTCCCGCAATATTAACCCCTTCTATCAAGGCAAGAGCTCCAAGTGTCCCAAAAATTGTTTTATCAAGCCAGTTCCAGTCCTTTTTATCCTTTTTTACCTGTTCATCTTTATTTTCTGAAGAAGTTACTTCTTTATTTTCCGGTGTTGGCTTGTCTTTTAAGGACTTAATATTAAAAGTTTTGCCCATAAAGTTCATTAACGGGTCCATATACCTGGTAACAAGAAGGGTCGCAACATTAAGAGACGTAAGAAGGACTCCAAAGTGAATAAGTTTTGAGGTGCCGGAAATTTCAAGTATTTGTTTTGTCCTTGCCTGATTATGCAGTAAATTATCAATTAACCCTTTACCAAGCTTCTTAGCATTTTTGCCCGCTTTTTCAACAACGTCCCCGGCTGTATGGAGGCCGTATTCTTTTCTTATTTCCCTTATAAGCCCCGGATTGTTTTCAAAAGGACTTAAGCCGGAAGCCTGGTTCTTAAAGACATTAAAAGGGTTTAGAGCAGACAGGACAATCTTAACGGTAGGCTTACTCCTCTTGACCATCTCTTTATTAAGCTCTTCAATCCGTTTTCCGGCCTTTTTGGAGTTCATTTTAAGAATTTTAGAAGTTTCTTTAGGGGCACGATGGATTGCTTCGATAAGAGAAGCTCTTTTATTTGCAAGTTCCAGTTCCGTTTTATCTAACTTAACTCCAAAAATCTTTTGTGAGAGGAAATTTGCGAATCTTTCATACTTTTTATTATAAGCAAGCTGGACAGCCAGTCCTCCCAGAGCCATGCCAAGCTGCCACAAGGCTGAATAAGTCCTTTCTTTTTTAGGGGTCTTCTCGTCTGCCATTGTGATTGGAGGTCTTATAAGAATAAAACCACCGGTGCTTACGAGGTTTGAAAACTCTGGCTTTGAGCCTAATTCCCCGATTGAATTAAGGAGAGCGCCTTTGAAAGCGGGTCCGGAGTTATTTTTATCACGAAAAGAAATACACCTCTCCGGGTTTATCGGGGTTTCTCTCTGTAATGTTGCAACCGGTCTGTTCATTTCCCTACTTATTTCTTTACTGCCAACTTTATAAAACCTGTAAAGACAGAAAATTGCCCTGCAATTGAATTTATCTAAGACAATCGCATAATAAATTCCCCACAAAGCTGCTTTTTCAGTGGCAAATTTAAACCCGGCAGAGTTTTACTGTTCCAAAACTATACAATTTAAGATATAAAGCGAGATGAAAAAGCAGAAATTAATGAATTATATAATAAATCAGTCATTTTAACTCGTAAAGTGCTTGACCGACTTATTTTACATTTTTTTACAGGTATTAGACTCCTCTACTATTGTGGTCTTAAAAAATAAGGTAGTGGTATTTTTTGACGTGGCGTCATTGCGAGGAGTGAAACGACGAAGCAATCCACTTGAGTCTACCTGGTGATGGATTGCTTCGCCCGCCCCGCCCA
>JANQEB010000135.1 GCA_028278605.1 Candidatus Gastranaerophilales bacterium | reverse complement strand
GGTAATTGAGTTTCCAAATTTTTAAATCAGTTCATTCTCTATTAAATCTTCACTTAAACTGTTTTCTTTTAAGTTATTGTAAATATAATTAAGAGTTGTCATATATTAATGAAAGTTTATCTAAAATTTTAAAAATAATTAAATCACTAGAATCGCATTCGTCCTTACTTAAGTTGTATTCTTCATATTTTTTATCTAATGAAAAATTACTACTTTGAAGTAAATGCTCATTTGAAATTACATTACATTCGCTACTTCTTATAATATTTTGTTTAAATTTTTGTAAAAGCAGATAATTTTCTTTAGATTTAACTGTTGGTATATTAACTTTATTCAAATCAGAAACAGAATTTTTGCAATAATTTAATCCTTTAATTATAAGTTTTTTATTAAATTTATCTTGTAATAAGGACTCATTTATTTTTCCTGTATAAAGGAAACAATTATATGAATTTTTAAGTATGGCTCTGAAAAATTTTTCAACTATTTGCCTTTCGTTTCTGGTAGGGCTTTTTTCATTAAGATCTACATTATCCTGTTTTGAGTTTTTGCAACAAAAAAGCATTATAAATAATCCAACAATAATAAAAATTATGAATAATAAAATAGTAGTTTTTTTTGCCAGCTTTTTAATTTTCATAATCATCCCTTTTTGTGAATACCATAAGGACAATTATAATCAGAAAACACCAAACAATTAAGCAACCTAAAGGATTTTTTACGGCTGCATAAGTTGTTTAAAAGCCCTGTCATTTTTTTCTTTTAAACTTTTTATATCAAACCCGTTTACTTCCTGATATTTAGCTATCATCAAGGATAATTTCCGTGGGGTTAAATGCCAGAATTGTTTTTCTGACATTTTCAGAAGAACAGTAGCGCAATAATAGAGCCAGGCCCAGTCCCAACAATTTTGTCCGGGGGCATCAGAACCCGGCTCTATACGTTTTTTGGTTTAGTTTCCTTTTGTTTTTCCTGCCCGGGCATTGCCAGAGCAATGGCTGAATTTATTAATTTGCTTAATTCTGCCATTTGTGCCAGGTCAAACATTTTGCCGACTTCTTTTAGGCCCAGGCTCTCATTTTCGTGAAGCAAGCCTGCCCTGAGAACGTTTATTATTGCTTTAATACTCCCTTCTGAAAGCGCGGTCATTGCAGCATCAATTGAGCCGTAAACCTCTTCCAGCTCCGCAAAAGCATTAAGGTCAAAATGCAGGTATTTTGTTTCATTTCCAATGTTAACAGGTGTTTTTTTTTCTCTTATATCACTTAAATTGCTCATAAATACATCCTTACGCTTTTAATTAAACTTTGATATAATAAATTAAAATTGATTGGAGCGATAATAATGGAATTAATAGTACCTCTGGTTACTTTACTAACAATTATTGTTGGTTTTTTAGGCCTTTTGATAATGATGCTCCAGCTTCATAACCAGGTTAGAACTGAAGTCAGAAGTCAGATGAGCGAGTTTAAAAAGGAAATTAGAGCCGAAATATCTGCTTCAAGGGAAGAAATGAAAGGCCTTAAAGAGGAGATAAAAGACCTCAGGCAGGAAATCAGGGATCTCAGACAGGAAATTCGAGTTATTAATATGCGGATCGATAGTCTATATAAGGAATTATTTAAAAAAGACCAGGATATTGCCTGATCAAATGCTCATATAAGGAATTTCAATCTGAATTTTATTTCTGTAACCGTAAATTATGCTCTTAAACTGCTGTAACTTCTGCATGGGAATCCGCAAAAGTTTATCATCATAAAAATGCCTGTAACCAAACTCCCAATGCCCCGGATGAATCCCTTTTTTCTCAAGCAATTTATATTCCCCATCCAGAACCCCGTATAAAATTGCCCGCTTAAAACCCTGCTTAACAGCAAAGTCAAGGGCAAAAGAAGCAACGGTATATGCGCCAAACAGTTCCACATTAGGCTCAAAAGGTAAATAAGGTTCATAAGAATTCCCAATACGTTTATATACGCAGTTTCCGAATTTTTTATTATCAACCCACAGCCAGTAATCAGTAAAAGGAAAAAACCCGGGAAAACAGTTAAGACCTATTGAAGGATAGCCTTTCAACTTATCAAAAACCGAGTTCCCAAGCTTAGTAATTCGATCAGAACAGCCAAAAATTAATATTGTATTCATTTTGGGTTTTTGCCGGAGAGGAGAAGAGCTGGCTTTTTGCTATTGTATTAGCTTATAGCAGTTGCAGACTCATTGAATACAATGGACTTGATCTGACCGTCATTAATAGTCCTGATAGCCTTTGCGCTGAAATTAATAGTTGCAAAGCCTTCTTCCAGTTCATAATCAAGATTTTGGATTTTGCATTTTTTAAACTGTATATGAATATCGGAAACATCGCCCGCATCAGCATACGCCTGGGCAGAAACGAGTTCCAGGAAAAAGTAAGCGGGCGTGTCGCTGTAATCAAGGTCATAAGTCTGGGTTTCGGCGCTGCCGGAACCGCCGGCAGCAACACCGCCGCCCGTAAAAATATTTAAAACATCAATAGGAACCCTCGCAATAGAACCGCTTATATCAGCAGACTGCAGAACTGATTCTACAGCCTGGACCTGGTCATCATGCTTGAGCTCATAGTTTTCCCTGTTTTCAGTTATGCTTAAGCTTTTTATAGGAACATCATAAAGAGTCCCTTTTGTATAAGAACCTGTGTTATCCGCAGTTACCCGGGCGATTTTGCAGTCGGAAATCCCGCGAAACGCAGCTGTTTTACTTATAGCCATTGTATACTCTCCTTTATATTGATGAATAATTGCCTGTCGGAACGGAGAAAGAAAAAGCGTAATGCCAGAGCCCCCTGTCTTCTCCTAAAAATTCAACTTTTGTCAGGTACATTTTATTGCATTGTGCGGGAGCAAACCCTGTTAAAGCTGAAATAATTGAATTTATATATGAATAAGCCCCGTTTTTATCACGAAGTCCTTTTATAATAAGTGTTAGAGCAAAATCAAGGCTAACAGCCTGTTGTATAAAACTATTTTCTTCGGGAATACTGTAATTCCCTCCCTGAAAATGCACCAACACAGCCCCTTTTGGATGAAGCAGCTTATATTCTGCCGGGGAATCAGGAAAACCTTCTATTTTAATTCCGGTTATATTTGCCTGAAGTTGGTCAATTATATCTTTTTCAATAATATTTATATTCATAACAATATCTATTTTATTAATTTACACTAAAAATCGGGAGCCTTATAACAAGACCCCCATATTCCCGGGCTAAATTCAGAAGCAGTTTGGTTTTTTATAACAGGCGGCTCAGGTTAATTATCTGTATCTGTTGCTACCTGATAAGTCAGATAAATAATAAACACAAGAATTGGAATAGCTGTTGCCAGTGCAAAATAAATAGGCATATAATTCATTTATAGCTCCTTTAAGAGTTTTCTGATTCTTTTATCTAAGAATATTAATATAATTATAAATGCAATTTCAACTAAAATACCTATCATAGGCACAGAAAGAAGTATTCCGTTATAATTTGTAAAGGCCTAGTTTATTCCGCCGCCGAGAATAAAAACACTTGTCCATAGCAATGTAACAAAAGTTCTGTAATAAATTAATTTTTCTTTTATTCTTTCATTGCTCATACCAGAATTTTAGTAAATAAAAACCCGGTTGTCAAAGTAAGTTAAGTTACTTTTAATCATATTCATCCCATTTATTTGAATCATAAAATTTATTAACAGAGGAAGTTGAGCCGGATTTATTTATTTTAAGGGCAGGGTTATTAAAAGCTTCAGAAGTTTCAATCCCCAGGTTAAAAGTCCCCTTTTGGATCCGGGAAAGAAGGTTTATAACAGTTTCATGTTTTTCACTGATGCTCCGGGGGACTTCCGTGCTCATCCTGCGGCTGTAAAGCCTGTAAACAACGAAGTCAACAGCAATATACTTTAACTCATCAGGGGTTGAAGCCAGGGGAAGGTCATACCTTCCCCGTAAATAGCCGTCAATTATATTGTCAACATAGCTTATTGCTTCTGTTATTTTAGTTGTATCAACACTATCCCCGCCGGAATCGTTTGTTAACTGCACCAAATCATCATTTGTAATGACTGATTGTATATCATCGGTTGAACAATAACTCATAATTAAGCCTCAATCTATGTTACAATTGTGTCTTTAAACATATAACCTGCCTCAGCGCAGACCTGAAGCTGATCACGAAGTTCGCCGACCTCGTAAACATCCTGGTGATTTGCAGCTTCTCTCCATTTCATTACTCTTTCATGGCCGCCGCCTTCTTCTTCGTCAAACCTGTCGTTAACGATTAATCCGGCAGACATTACCCTTAAACCAAGGCGTTTCGGGTATGCGTATAAAAGGGCCATACCCTTGTCAGCATTTACTTTCCACACTCTTGACGCTGTGAACTCGGTCCCTGCTTTTGTTTCATTTGCAATGTTTTCTATAACCGAAGGCACAATTATTTTATCGATTTTCAGCATTCTTGCCAGCATATCAGGAGTAATGGATTCAGCGGAAGTGTATTTAAACTGGTCCTGAATAGCTGAAATCTCAACGACCTCATCAAAAGTCAAATCATCAAGAAGCAGCCTGATTTCCATGTTTGCCCCGGATGCAATCCCTTTGGCGCGCAGGGCTTGCAGAGCTGTTTTTATATCAGCCAGGAAAGTGTTTGTCCCCGCACCGGAAGCCCAGTTTCCTTCCGCGTCCTCGCCGCCAATATTGCCGTCAGCCCAGGTAGCCGCTGTAATTAAGGAAGCAACTTCAGATTCCCTTTTAAGCATAACTTTTCTCTTGGCAAGCTCAATTGCTTCTATATCAGGCTGTAAAGGCTGGGCAGACTGTTTTTTAGCGTTTCTTCTTAATTCGTCTGTGATAGGCACCGCAAAAGCTGTTTCAACTGTGCTGTAAGTAACTTCTGTAGTTTTAAAACCGCCTCTTCTTGCTTCCCCGCCTTCGCCCCTGACGCTGGCGTCATTTCTAAAGTAATCAGCAGGGAGGTATTTAGTAATTTTCATAGTGGGCGCATTTGTCTGAAGCACAGGAAAAACCTGACCTGCTACAAACTCAGGTGTTTGATAAAAAATAGAAGCGTTTCTAAGAGCGCTTGCTGTAACGATATTTTTTCCTAAGACCATTTATTTTTCTCCTTTAGTTAATAAATTTTTTTCGTCATCCTGAGCGCAGATGGATCTCTGAGATCCTTCGCTTCACTCAGGATGACGGGATTATACATTAACATTAAGCTTATAAGCCTACATAAGGTGTGAGCAGTACACTGCAAAGATCGTCTTCGGCACCTGACGCACCAACAACACGCCCCATGGTTAAACTTTTTGTGCTTTCAGCGGATGCAGCTTTTCCTGTGTCTGTAGAACTAACGTGTTCAGCTTTAATAAAAGTCCCTTCGTCTAATGCCGCATTAGCTACAATTTTTGAGATGCCCAGAATCCTGATTGCAGCTTCTTCTCCTGTACCGGGAGCGTTTTGCAATACGCCGTCAGGAAGCTCGGTTCCCGCATTAAGCAACCTTGCCTGCCCTGAAGTGTCAATTTTTACGAAATGATACTGATACGCGCTTAAATCCTCAGCTGCTTTAAAGCTGAAATCCAGCACCGGTGAACTTTGAAATGCCATAGTTTTATCTCCTTTTTTTGTAGAATTTTTAAAATAACTCTGGTATAATTAAAATAAATTTTAAAAGTTGTAAGGTTTTAGTAATGAGTCCCGAATTTATAGCATTAATAATTGGATTTGCAACCCTTTTACTCTCGCAGATAGGTGTTTTTATGCAGCTAAATGCGCGAATAGACAGGCTGGATGAGAAATTTAACGCCAAACTTGATGATAAAACCAGTGAGCTTGAATCTAAGATCGATAAACTTGACGCCAAAATTGACAAAGTCCGCGATGAATTAAAACTTGAAATGAGAGATTTATCATCAAGAATCGATACGGTAAACTCAAGGCTGGATAACCTTTATCATGAGCTATTCAAACGGGACGCAGCGTAAAACCTATATTTCCTGAGCTGCTTTTTCCGCCAGGTCAGGGTTTTCCGCCTGAACAAGGCTTAAAGCCTCGCTGTAGCTGATTTTGTCTATTTTGGCCCTTTCCTCGGTTAAAATATTTAATTGTTCGGTAGCCAGGGATTGCCTGACCCTTTCTTCCTGTGCAACCTCGCCAAAGTGAACAATCGGGGGCTGTTTTTCAAGATAATCCCTGAATTTCCCCAGAGCTGTTGATCTTCCTTCTGAAAAATCATATTCCCCGGCGTCATGCATAACCTCCATCAGCTCAATAATGTCGTTTTGAAGCTCTGATACGACCCTGCCGTCAGAATGAAGCCTGTTAACAAACTCTTTAAACTCAGCAAGCCTGTTTTTTCTCTGCTCTTTTTTTAATTGGGCCTTTAAGGTGCTGATTTCCGACTCCCTGTCTGTTTTTCTTGTTGTCATCAATTTTGACTCCCTGTTTTGTGTACTAAATGAATTTTTACTCCTGTCCCCTGTTTTGCCTGTGTTGCTTTGACTGTCGAACTCTATAGTAATACTGTCATTTTCGCTGAATTTTATATCTGCCAGGCCTTTTATAGCAGGCGGAACAGCCCCAAGAAACCCGATATGCCTCAGCGTGAAATCAGGATAAAGTGAGATAGAGCGTTTTTTATATAAACCCCGCTTTACAGCATCTATAAATTCCGGGATTAGCTGCTTGAACTTTGCGAATAATGTTTTCCCGTCAGTCTTAAGCTCTTCAACCCAGCCAAAAGCAGGGGCATTATCTTTAGGATGCCCTACCACCACAGGAGCTTCGTGGTTTTTTGCGTTGTAATTTTTTACGATTTTTTCAAGGTCTGAGGGGCTCCAGGCTCTTTTATTGCCGGCAGAATCAGTCTGTTCCCCGGCTCGAAAAACCTCAACCCACTGGTTTTCAAAGAAATTCATAGGATATTTCTCCATTGTGTGTAAAATTTTGTAAATTTATATTTAAAAATAGTCATGTTTTTTCATTGACGAGTATTGTATGATTAGTTGAAATAGATAAAAATTTAGAATAATTTAATTAAAAATATGAAAGGGAAAAAAATGAGCACAATTACCTCAATTCCTCAAGTAAGACAAATTACACCGGCCGCACAACAAAAAATGGCTTTTAAAGCAAATGATAACCAGCCAAAATTCAATTCAGGAGCCGCAACAGCGTCAAGCCTAATTCCGGGTTTAGGCCAGTTTGCCAAAGGTGAAGTATTAAACGGTACAATGCGTTTGGGAATTGAAGCGGGATTAATAGGTGGTTCTATCTTTTTAGCAAAGAGTATTGGAAGAGATTTCGCGGAAAACACTCTCAAAGGATCTAAAGTAGCGATATGTTCATCTATACCTGTCTTACTCATGGCAAACCACATAAGCGCTGCATTTGATGCATTTAAACCTAAAAAAACTAAGAATTAAGAAAACAAATAATTTTCAATAGAACTCAAATTCCCCCGCGTTAATGACAAAAACGGCCTGGCGGGAATTTTTGTTTTCCTGTGCCTGCCGGCATACCCGCCAAACTGTTGAATGGCAGCGTATCTGTTATAAGCGCTTACAATTGCCTTATCCCCTTTAAACTCAACTCCAATCCTCATTTTTAATCCTCATTTTCCGTCATCCTGAGTGAAACGAAGGATCTTATACTGATTTGCAATCAAAGTATGACTTTTTTCGTCATTGCGAGGCGTAAAACCTTGCTGTCAAGCGGAAAGTCAACATCCGAAGCTATAAGATATATTTACGGTTTGTAATTTTATTCCGGCTCTATGAACTTTTTGGTATAATTCTATATTATGCCAGTCAATAAGAGCGATTTACATATGCAAGAAGCAATAATTCCGGCTGAAACAATAGAAAACAGGATTTATGTAATCCGTGAGCAAAAGGTTATACTGGACAGCGACCTTGCCCGGCTCTATGAAGTTGAAACTAAAGTTTTTAATCAAGCGGTAAAAAGAAATAAAGACCGCTTTCCTGAAGATTTTATGTTCCAACTTACAAACGAAGAGTGGAATTCTTTGAGGTCACAATTTGTGACCTCAACCGAAAGCAAAGGCGGAAGGCGTTATAACCCTTATGTTTTTACAGAGCAGGGTATAGCAATGTTATCAAGTGTTCTTAACAGCAAAAGAGCCATTGCAGTTAATGTTCAGATAATGCGGGTTTTTGTAAAATTAAGACAATTAGCTGCTGCTCCCGTGCAGGAAGTAAGCGAACTAAAGAAACTTTTATTGCTGTATATAGAAGCAAATGACCATAAACAACAGGAGCAGGACAATAAAATATTTGAAATAATCCGGGTATTAAACAACCTGATAGACACCCCCGCAGAAACCAGACAAATCGGCTTCAACACAGGTGATTAAGATATATTTACGGTTTGTAATTTTATTCCGGCTATATGAAATTTTTTGGTATAAGCTGTTAATTCACTTACGAAGCAATCTTTTTGTGTATTATGCCGTTATTAAGATCGCTTCGTAAGGTAAATCAATGGATACAGATGGAGTTCCATGCCCCGCGATGACGCGTATTAATACGAATTAAGTAATTACGCGCGCAATGACGGATTAATTTTTATTGAATTTCGCTTTCAATCTCAAAATCCTTATCATCAAGGCCATAGTTTTCAATATAATAAGACTTAGTAAACTTAACACCCTGTTTAACAAGTATTTCATCACGTTCCGCCAGAGTTTTATTAACATCTTCTTCCTCAAACATAGAGAACTTAGGGATTTCGCCATAATTAAAATTAATCTCCCATATCCATTTAATAAGCTGGTTATGAGCCTTTTCCACGATATTTTTATCTGAATTGACAATATCCTTTCTAACATCAGCGTGGACCTTGCCCAGCGCATAAGAACCGCTTCCCCTCTGGCTACTGTCAGTTGTCAGGGTTTGCCCCAGGATTGCCTTTGAAATTGCATGATCACACGCTGTAATAAGGTTGTCATACAGCTGGGAACTTGAATTCCTGCCGTTAGCCTCGATAAAATCCAGCTGCGCATCATCGGAAATCACAGCTACTGCATCCATAACCATTGATTCCAGTTGGTCTTTCATGTTTTCCCGGTCAGAATCCATGGTTGAGCGCGGAAGCTTGCCGACAATATAGGGCATTCCGTACTTTTCGGCAAAAGTTACCCACCACTTAAACCCTGATTTCTTGAATGTAACCGGCCAGAAACACGAGGAAAGCACCCTGTCGCCGTAAGGGTTGTAATATTTGTTATTTATATCGTTGTATGTGGGTGTCAGGAACTTTTTACCCGGCAAAACTTCACCGCTAAGAGAATTATTAATGGTTGAAAGCCGTAATTTTGCATCTTTGTCATATATAAACCATTCCTGGTTTTTAGGGACCAGCTCAACAGGCAGGATATAATTACCTGCCCTGCCCCAGATAATTTCTATAGGCTGGAACCCAAACATAGGGGCATTAAGAATCGCGCTGTTAAGTGCGTTTATATCAAGATCACTGTATAAATCCCGAATAAGCTTTGCCTGCTTTGACTTTGTCTTTCCCCTGTCAATTTCCCATAAAAGACTTAAAGTGCCTGCTTTTCTGCTGTTAACACAGGCCCTTACCTGGGAATCCACCATTAACTTCCTGTAAGCGGAAACATCCTTACCGGTGTTAACCAGTATTTCATCCGGGTCAGGGAGGTGCCCCAGGATAAAATTAAGATCAACCCGCTCACGTTTTGCCAGTTCCTGCCCCAGCATCTTCGGAGCCTCTTTGTAGTGATATTTTGCCCTTTGTTCCGGTTCTTTTTTCTTTAAAAAATCAAATAGTTTCATATATTAGTATCCTCTGGTTATTCTTGAAGACCTATCCAGTTTTTCAGTGATTATCTGGCCTGAACCCTTGCCGCTGAGTTGTTCAAAAGCCCCGCTGGCAGCATCAACCTGGTCATCATGGAAACCTTGCTGCGGGAAAACAACGCATTCCTCGATAAATTCCCTGTTCCAGGAGCCTTTTACAAGTTTTACATTTGAGTTTTCAACGGCAGATGCAAGGGGTTTTGCGCGGGTAATCTTGCTGCCTGTTGACTTAACCCCTTTAAAGCAAAACCCCTGTAAAATGTTTCTTGCATAATGACTTATAGTGTTCAGACCGGAACTCCCCGGTTCCTGCTCCATAAAGATTTCCGTATAAATCCCGTCCAGTTCAGCTGTTTGCCTTATTAATTCCTCGACTCCCGTTGGCGGGAGCCTTTTACGTATAACATCAACGACCCAGTAAACCCCTTTATACTCACAAATCCTGACACCGGCCGTATAGTCCGGGTTTTTGCCGGGAGATGCCTCGCTTGCGGCTAAATCCCAGAACCTCACAGTCCTTGCTTTTGCGGGATAATCCTCTGTGATTTCAAATTTTTCGCGCTTAAAGAAGTTCCCGCCGGGCGCAATGTCCCAGTTCCCGTCTTTTAACTGTTTTCTGGTAACAGGGTCCAGCTCATCAAGGTTTTTTATATAGTCTTTTTTGTTTAAATGCGGATTATCAGAAAGCCCGGCCGGGATAAAAATCCTGCCCTCTTTTGTTTCCGTAATAAACCTGTTTTTAACCCAGTCATGACCTATACCGCCGGGGTTGGATGTACTTCTGAAACGGAGCGGTATCCGGGAGCCCTCAATTTTCCTGTTTCTTGAAAACAAATAAGTATACTGGGATTGAGTGAACTGCGTAAGCTCATCAAAGCCCACAAAGTGAAAAGCAGACCCCTGGTACCTGTACTTATCCTTTTCCGAGTCCAGAAACCCGAAATTCAGTGTTGCGCCCGAGGGGAAAACCCATTTTTTCTTTGAGTCATTCCATTTTGCATCAGTAGAATGCAGCCATTCATGCGCCATATCAATTAAAGCTCCGGGCAATGCAAGCTGGGCATAGTTTCTTCTGAGGATTAATGCCCTGTAATCAGGCGCTTGAGCAAACATCAAAGCTGCCATTAAAAGCGCGACTGATTTACCGCCGCCTGCTGCTCCTCCATACAGGGTTTCTTTGTCAAATCCCAGCAGGAATTCAAGCTGTTTATCTGTTGGAATAAAAGGTATATAAGGATTTTCAAGAATCGTTGCCTGGTAAATCGCTTTCAAGGTGGCTTTGCTCAAGTTTTTCAAAAACATCGGCTTTTTCCTGTATCCTCTGGAATAAATCCTTTTGTGTAAGTTTTCCGGAACCTTTTTTAGAATCTGAAATACACGGTTTGTCATAATTAAAGACTTTTTCTTTGGCCTCAACCGCTTTTATCAGGGTATTAAGACTGTCAGAATTAATAGCTATCTCTGTCAGCCTTTCCTGAAGGTATTCATGAACAGAGTAATCTCTTTTTTTCAGGTCTTTTATGTATTTTTTTATATAAGGATCCCTTAGCCATTTTGATACCGTATATTTAGCTGTAGATTCCTTGTAACCGGCCTTTATAGCGGCTTCATAATGATCATTTATAAGAATGTAATATTTACAGAATGTTTTTTGTTTTTTTGTAAGGTATCTAGCCATAGTTTATCTTTTTAAGTCAGAGTAAATTCTTTTATATGAAAATCAACCGGCAGTAAAGCATAGCCAGATTGAGTTTTAAATTTTAGAGCAAATTTTTATATTAATTTGTTTTTATATTAATAATTACTTATATTAAAAAGTAAATTTAGTTATTTAGCAGAAAAAGGGAGGAAAATTATGTCAGGCATTGAAAAATTACCACAAGTTACGATTATGGAGTATAATCCGCAAACACGTCAACCTGAACCAAAGATTTACGCTTGTAACCCGAAGACACATACTAATTGTTCTCAAGCTTATATGGATAATTTTCAAAAATGCACAGAAGATTATGCAGGACCTTCCTGCAATACTGAGGGCATGTCATTCTTGGATAATGTACGGGCATTTTGCATAGGTCTAAATACAAGCTCTGAGATTGATAAAGTAGTAAGAAATAGTAACTTCTGCAGGGCTGTTCAATAATAACTAAAACAATAAAATTTTTCGTATAAAATGAATACTTAAAAATTCAGGTAAAATTTTCAAAACAGGTCAGCAGTTAGCACCGCCGGCCTGTTTTTACATGTTTCAGTTTGTAAATTTGTATTATAAGTCTGACAATTTTTATTTTTCAGAGTTATTTAAACAGTAATAGCAAAATAAGGAAAATTTATATGATAAGCAACATAGGTTTTAAAGGCACTTATTTAATAAAACCGCCCGGTTCTGATGATAAAAGCCGGAGGAAAAATATGTACCTTTTAGCAAACTACCTGAAGTCAACTCGCAGTACAGGTATAAGTCCAGAAAATATTGAAATATTATGTATAACAGATAAAAAAGAAGTCTATTTAGACACTGAAAAAACCAATAGTACCTCAAAAACTGATTTTTCAGATAAAGATAAAAATTTTTTAAGACCAGCAATTCTTTTTTTCGCTGATTCAATCGAGGGAACATCTAATTATAGAAAAGCACTTGAAAATCACCTTGAAAATGAATTAGAAAATCGAGACCAAAAAGAATTTATAATTGCTCCAGGAGTTGGAAAAGTGCATTCAACTATAAATTTAAACCTCCCAGAAAATAAACCTTTAACAGGCTTACAAAGAATTACTAACGTAGTTAATTTTAAATAAACAATAATAGCAAAATAAGGAAAATTTATTATGATAAATAACATAGGTTTTAAGGGCACTTATTTAATAATACCCCCTGCTGATATGGGAGAAAGCAAAGAAGATAATAAGAAAAACTTACAAAGCGCCCTGAATTTCGTCTTTATAGAAGAATTAAAAGAGGCTCCGCTCCCCTTAAGTAAAATAAAAGAAACAAGAGGCGGAATCTGGTTAAAAACTCCGGAAAAAACTGATTTTTCATATGAGGATAAACGGGCTTTAGAAAAGGCTCTTTTTACTTATTTTGCTAGCTTTATCATGCTGGATAGCAGAACTAATGATGCAAAAAGACTTTATATGCGCTTTAAGAAATACATAGACGATCAAGAAGAGAAATCAACATTGAGCTCTCCCTCAGTTATAAACTTTCCCTCAGTTATAAATTTAAACCGCCCGGTAGATGGTGAACCGCTCCCGGGTACTGATAATTTTGCGGATAAACAAATGGTCTTGGATTGAGTTTTTTGATTTATCTATGAGCCGGGCTTAAATTTTAAACGTTTTCTGGTATGAGTCCTCCTCTGCCTGCTTTTTAAATGTTTCAGTTTGTAAATTTGTATTATAAATCTGACAAATTTTATTTTTCAGGGCTATTTAAACAGTAATAGCAAAATAAAAAATTTTGAGTCAGTCATATCAATCCTTTCAGCTATTTAGCAGTTCGGGTTAAATAATATAGGTTTTTAAAAAAAAATATGTACTTAAATTTTGCCGGTAACTTTATGAATTTAAATAGAACAAAAGTAGCTTTTGGTGAGGCTCAGGCTCCAAAATATCATCAACCGGCTTTAATAACATACCCTCCCGGCTCAGGCAATCATTTTTTCAGAAATGATCTTGACTGGAATAAGCTTGGAGAAATTATCACAGAAAGATTTTCAGGTTCAGGCGCTAAAATTCTCATACATGGTTGCTCAGACGGAGCAGAATACTATTCCTTAAACTTACTTCTTGAAAGAATTTATGGCAGAAAAAAAGCAAAAGAGCTGTTTAGCTTTACTTGTAAAGATATTAGAGAAGAAGTTATTGAAAAAGCCCAAAAAGGTTTAATAGTTGTTCAGCCAACAGAAGTATCTTTAATTAAGGGCTACCTCATTGCTGGCCCTGATAGTAAAGCACGTTTTCAAACGCATGATATGTCAATAGTTAGGGGAATGACATCTCGTAAAGCAGATCCGGATTTAGTTGCAAGAGCTAATTTTCGTCAGGGAGACTTTATGGAAGATGTGAAAGAAAAAATTGATGCAGATATGATTTTTGTTAGAAATTCTTTTATATATATGGAAGATGATGGCAAAAAAATTCCGAAAAGTTGCCTTATTTCTTTATATGAAAACGTGAACCCCGGCGCTTTATTAATTGTTGGAGGTTTAGAATATGGCGACAAAGAAAAATATGAAGATGGACAACCTACAGTTAATCAACTTATTAATGCCGGCTTTAGAGCTGTAGAAGATGAGCAAGGTAATATTGTGGAGTGCATTTTTGAAAAACCATCGTAAAAACAGAAATTTTACAATCTTATTACAAACTTTTTGTCAAATTTTATCTTTAGGCTTTTTATTAATAATAAAATTATCAAAGGTTTAAAGATGATTAATAACAGTATAAATTTAAATTATTACAGCACAGGCGCAATTAGAAAGCCTTTCTTTGCATCATCAAAAAGAGTTAAAGAGGTAAAGGATTGTAACTTTTACGTGTCTGCTAAAGACTGTTATACAAACATAGACAGCATTTTTGGAAACGAACAAAATAGAGTTAAAAGTATATTAATAAAAGGGGTTGATTTTTTAAATGATCAATACAAAGAAGAGGAGGGTAAGATTTCTAAAATCAGGACAAATGCCGAAAGGTTAAAAAAATCGTGGAAATCTATTTATGACCTGGGAGAAAATTGGAAAGAAAGCAGCCCGGGAGCAATTTATACTGATAACCAGGCCCAAAAAAACTGCGAAGACAGTATTGAAAATCAGAAAAAAGTTCTTATTAAAGGAAACCTGCTTATTCTTATATTTGACCAGGCAGATGATTTTACTAAAAAGAAATTATTCGAAATACTGTCTGTCTCGGATGAAGCTTTTGATAATACATTAAACAGTATAGTTGATAAAATGGAACAGGGAAATTTGGAGAGTTATATTGATAGTTTAAAACAGAAGAAACAGTATATAAATATTGAAGAGCTTATGAAATTGGCAGAACGGGAAGCGGAAGGGATTAATTTAAGTGAGTTAACAGAGATAGTCCTACGGGAAAGCAATCAACATAAACATAGTCTTAGATTAACCGAAGGCGAAAGTGTATTTGTTGACCCATGTCGTATGTTTCTAGATGGGAAACGGATTCAATAAACTTTAAATAACTAACCTGTGATTCAATTAAATTAACTCGAATGACGGGTTAGCTAAAAATGAATTATAGCTTAGTATAATTTTCAAAATTTTTCAAAAATCTATATGGAATGGTTGCTTTTTAAATGTTTCAGTTTGTAAATTTGTATTATAAATCTGACAAATTTTATTTTTCAGGGTTATTTAAACAGTAATAGCAAAATAAGGAAAATTTATTATGATAAACAACATAGGTTTTAAAGGCACTTATTTAATAAAACCGCCCGGTTCTGATGATACAAGCCGGGAGGAAAATATGCGCCTTTTAGAAACAAGCTTAAGGGCAACTTTCAATGCAAGTAGAGATCCGCAAACTTATGAAATATCTAAAAAACATAATGGGATCTATTTAGACACTGAAAAAAACAATAATACCTCAAGAACTGATTTTTCAGAGGATGATAAAAGTGTTTTAAGAACGGCAATTCTTTTTTTCGCTAATTCAATCAACAGGGGTAACGACCGCGAGGGAACACCTAATTATAGAGAAGCACTTGAAAATCACCTTGAAGCGAAATTAAAGAATAAAAACAAAAAAACATTTGACACTACTCAAGGAGCTGAAAAAATGCCTTCAATTATAAATTTAAACCTCCCGTTAGAAAATAAACCTCTAACAAGCTTACAAGAAAAGACTAAAGTAGTTAATTTGAGATAAGAATTATTTAGACCGATAAAATGTATTATGTAACACCGAGCGTTTTTAGTAATTTGTATACTTTTATATGCCCCCGGAAAATAAAGCAGGCTTAAAATTGATTCTGCCGGCCCCGGTCAGATCAAAATTTTGCTTTTTATGAAATCATCAAAAACTTAATAAGAAACAAAATTTCTGAAAATCAGAAATTTAAATAACCGAAAATTTTAAGCAAAAAAGAAAAACAGGGGTAAATACCCCTGAAGTGTTTGGAAGCTAAACTTGTGTGTATGTTTTGGTCTATGAATAGATCTTTTTAAAGGTTACACAGCTATTAAATCCGTGTCTTCCCTGCTTATTAGCCTATCTGTAGCCAGTTCCCTGATTTCCTGGCGAATTTTATTTCTCTTTAAGTCCCAGAAAGTATTGCAGTAATGAAAACCTTTTGCGGTATTTTTCTTATACTGCCTGTAGTTATTAGACTTTAAAAGCTTATGTTCGTTTTCTTCGAGGAAATTATCAGCCCGTTTTCCCCGCAAGGTAATTTTTTCCGTCCTGCCAAAAAGACTGACTTTTTCAATTTCTATTGCAAGTATCCCGCATTTAAGGTTATTACAATAACCAAGCTTTAATACATGCAACCCGTTTTCATCCGTAAAAGTAAATCTTTTTGGCTTAATTAACTTTCCACAGCATTTAAGCACTCAAAAACCCCCTTGTCGATCCTTACACAGGGATAAATTTACAGGCAGCACAAATTCCGCAGGCGAAAATTTGTCATTTCTTGCAAACTATCCCGCTTGTCTTAAGACACCGCCGAGCCATTCCGCTAAGCACCAGGACAAGTATCATCAAAGCAGTTTACCGGAGAGACCTTACCATCCCAATCTAAAACCGCTAGTAGCCAGGTTTAAAACAAATTAATAGAGTTTAAGAAGTCTTTTTAGACTAACTGCCTCAACAACCTCATATTACAAACATAAGGTCATCCTTTGATGATATTTTCATTTTATCAAAGCCTTTATTGCCGGTTTGTAAAGTTAGATTAAGTTTCACGCCGGAAAATTGAGGATTTTATCAGCTTTATATCAGATAATCTATAAAGCTCATCTAAAAACTTATGTTTATCTTTTATAAGTATTTCTACGCTATCATATACATGTATTTTTTCAGTAAGTTTTTTTAGCGAGCTAAACATGCTAATCCATCTTTTAAAGTATACATTAAACCTGTTTATCTTACTCTCGTCTTCAATCAACTCAGAAATGAACTCTTCCAGAAAAATCTCCTTACATTTCATATTTTGCCCCCTTGTTAATACTCAACTCATTCCTACATTAATATGCCCGGGTTACTTATACAAACCGACTTTCAGACTAAACTCCGGCAAAAATATCAATTTATTTTAATTGATAAAATTATTTGTAATATTAAATTTTCAAGGTACCGGCAGTAAAAATGACTAAATAAAATGTTTGTTAATAAAAGTAATAAATCCTTCTTGGGTTATTTATTTTTTAAATGTTTTTTATAAAATTTAAGTAGCAGGTAATTTAAAAATTTTTATGCAGTATTATAATGAACTATATAAATTATATTTCAACAAAATTAACCTTAAATAAGTCAAAACCATTAAACCTCTAAAAATCTCTAAACATTGATTGTTTTTATTATGTAAAGAATTATTTTATATAATCTATCAGTATCATTGTAAAAAACCTTATTCTTAATGTCAAGGATATTTTCCTTTTTTTTAAAAAAAATTATCATTATGAAAACATCAGAAAGATTAAAATATATTAGACAGAGAACCGGTTTAAGCCAGGGGAAATTTGCAAAATTACTTGAAGAAAAGTTAAGCAGGATAAATAGTATTGAAGCAGGAAAACAAGCGAAGTTTCCATATGACTTGGCGGAAAAAATACTTAAAAATTTCCCGGAACAAAACTACAGCTTTAAATGGCTAACTACCGGAGCAGGGGAGCCTTCCTTAAGAGAGATTACCTGGAGCTACCCATACACAAAAGAAGAACTTAACACACTCTCAAGAATGGCAACTGATAAAGAGTTAGAGCTATTAATAAAATGCCTGAGCGAAAAAAAAGAATTAACAATTATGTTATTAAAAAAACTTCAAAAAGAGGAAAAATCTGTTAAGATCTTTTTGCTAAAAGAATAGCCCGCCCGAAGCAGTCCGTATAATTAACCTGCCGGTTTTTGAAAAATATAGACTTGCCATACAGGCTCTATTTTTTCTTTTTTAACCGGCTCCAAATGTTCAGAACTTACCTTAACCAAGTCATTAACTACCTTTGAAGAAAACAGCCTTAACATTGCAGTGCTTTGATATTTTTTGTTATCCTGTAAAATTTCCATTAATTCCCGCTCTTCAAACATGGCATAATCAGTTTTTCTGACTATTATGAAGTACCTGCCTTTTTTTAACCTGGAAATAGCTGCAAGAAGTGTATTTTCAAGGGAAATAGAAGGCTCTTCGTTTTGCAAAAAAGATTTTAAAGTAATATGGCTGTTATTTTTATTTGTTTTATTGATTAATTCCGGGTCAGAAATGAATTTTTTAAGTGATTCCGTGGACTTATCAAGAAAAACAGCCTGCATATAGTTTAAATCAAGAGTTTTCACGGACGGTAAATACTTTTTTATAAATCCGCTGTGGCTTGGCACTAAAACCAGGTCATCTTTTCCGGGGTTATAATAGCTTAAAAACTTTAAAACAGGCCTAATTCCCGCCCTTTCCCATGCGGATACAGATTGTGCCGAAGTAAGGTTAAGCAGTTGAAAGCTTATAATCACTGCTATTAAAGCAATAAAGACTTTTTTGTTTTTCATCCCGCTTAAACCGGAGGCGCAAAGGAGTAAAATAAGCGGTAAAACAAGCAAAGTATGCCTTGTAACAAGACAAAAACTTCCGTTTAAAGCCGCTAAAACCTCAAAGAACAAAAACCCCGCACATGACAGGAAAATTAAGTAATTCCTGCGGTCCGGGCAGGCCAGGCTTCTAAAAAGCCCGAATAAAAAGACCCCGCAAACAAACAAAATAAACCCAAAAATAACACCGGCCCGGCCATTAAAAAAAACCTGGCTGTAAAAAACTCCATCATGCTGGTAAATCCCGGTTAACATAGGCGTAAACCAGTCCTGAAGGGTTATTAACAGACTTACCCGGCTTAATTTTGAATAAAAGAAAGGTTCAATAAACGTTGAGCTGAAATAATAGGAAAAATTGGCGGCAACAGAGGCAAGATAAGGAACATATAAAACTATAATAACTATTTGCGCTATCAGAAAATCTTTTAAAGGCTTTTTTTCAATGAATTTCAAATATAGAAAGAAAAAAAGCCCCTGTAAAAACACAAACACAAAGCCGATTGTATAAGTATACAGGATTAAAACATTAGAAACTACCAATATCAGGTAATTCAAGAAATTCGGTTTCCTTTCAAGCCTTAAAAGAAAAAGAAAAGAGACCGCTCCCAGAAACGCCAGCAAGGCATAAGGCCTTACTTCCTGTGAATAATATATCAAAACAGGACTTAAAGCGGCAAAAAGAGCGGCTAAAAAACCTGCACCCCTGGAATGCAGCTCTTTTCCCAGGAAAAACATAACAGGGATAAGGCTAACCCCAAAAACAAAAGAAGACAACCTTAATGATAAATCACTATCACCAAATAACATCATCCATAAACCAAGGTAAAGATAGTGAAAAACCCCCTGGAACTCGCTTTTAGCCACACTGTCAATAATACCCCACGGAAACGGTTCTTTTGCAAATGAATAAGCTAAAATCTCGTCATACCAGAGCCCGTTTTCCTTATCAAGCCCGTTAAACCTTAATAACGCGCCAATTAAAATTATTATCCCAAGGTAAATATAACTATTTTTTTTCATGGTAAATTTCCTCGGAATTCACTCCCCAGATGTTTTCTCCGGATTTTATGTTATTTATAATATTCTCCACGGCAGTCATTGCCGTAAGCATAGAGTGGTCCATATTATTATACCTGTGCATCCCGTTTCTGCCGACTAAATAAAGGTTTTCAAACCTGTCAAGGAAGTCCCTGACTTCATCAAACCTTTTATATAAACCGAAATAAGCGGGATAAGCCTTCTTAAACCTTATTAAAACCGAGTCTGCAACGTCGTTTTTATCTATAATATTTATACGCGCCAGCTCATCAACGGCAAATTCCTTAAATTCCCCGTCATTCATACTCCAGAGCTCATCACCCTCGTTGCAAAAATACTCTAAGCCTAGCCAGATTTTATTTAAATCATTTACCATATAAGGACTCCAATTGTTAAATACCTGGATTCTTCCCAGTTTTACGCTTGTTTCCTGAACATAAATCCAATTATCAGGAATTATATTGTTAATAGTCCTTATTGAAGTATTATTTTCAAGCTTTATCCTGTCCAGCAAAAGCCCGACAGTTACAAAATCCCTGTACTGAAGCCCTTCGGAAACCTCTTTAACATTAGCGGGCACAGCGGAATCAAAACAGTTTACGAGGTCTTTAATTGCCATAGAGGAAAAATAATATTCCCCACTGGCACAAAACCTTGTATTAGAAGCGTTATTTTCTACAATAACCTCAGATATCCTATCTTGATGAGCTTTTATCCCGACAATTTTATGGTTAAGATAAATCCTGCCACCTTTTTCCAGGATTTTTTGCGCCACTTCTTCCCAGAGTTGTCCGGGGCCGTATTTAGGATACATAAATTGCTCGATAAGACTTGTTTCTGTTGATTTTTGACCTGAAACCGACTCTTTCACAAGGGCTTTTTTAAAAAAATGCATGACCGCCTTTGAAACCGAAAGGCCTTTAACTCTTTGCCGGCCCCATTCAGAACTGATATCCCGGCAGGAAACACCCCATACTTTTTCTGTGTAATCCTTGAAAAATGTGTTATAAAGCTCCTTGCCAAACCTGTTTATAAAGAAATCTTCAAGGTTTTTTTCGTTTTTTACTGGAAAAACCTTTGTCTTTAAGTAACTTAAGCCTGTTTTAAAAACCCTGCTTAAGCCCAGATTATTGAGTGTATCAGGATTCAAAGCAATCGGGTAATCAAAAAACTTCCCCAAAAAAAGAATTCTGGAAATACGCTGCCGCCAGAGCATAACATTATCAATTTTTTCCGGGTCAGCTTCTTTTTTTGGACCGGTATTACCTTCACAAACAAAAGGTTGCCTGCCCAGGATTAAATCGTCTTTAGCAGGGCAGCTCTGAACCGGCAAAATGTTTTCCCACCAATTCATCACCCTTTCAGACCTGGAAAAGAACCTGTGCCCCCCTATGTCGATTTTATTGCCTTTATAATCAACAGTCCTTGAGATTCCCCCTATAAAACCGCTTTCCTCATAAATTACCGGGATAATATTGGTTTTTTCCAGCAGTTCATAAGCGGCAGTAAGCCCGGCCGGCCCGGCTCCGATTATTATCGCTCGTTTTTCCGTCAAAATTCCTCTCCCAGCTCCAGACTTTTAATTATTTTACTATTTTTTTTCATTTGTTTTCAAACTTGTTACTTTAAACCTGCATTCATACCCATTCTTGCCATTAAAACATATCAAAAGTAAAATTTATTTATAAGTAGGTAACAAAAAATTTTTACTCATTTCGTCATTCTGAGCCGCCTCCCGCCATAGGCGGGGCGGGCGAAGGATCTCATTGTTTTAGACCTTGAGATCCTTCGGCACAGCTCGCAGGGCG
>JANQEB010000127.1 GCA_028278605.1 Candidatus Gastranaerophilales bacterium | reverse complement strand
GAGTTCGGCATTGCCGGGGTCGCTCCAGTACTTTACCTCAGCGCCTTTGTCGGTTAGGAATACTACGTTACAGCGCTTGCCAAAACGTGTATCCATTTCCTTATAAGCAAATTTGACTGTGGCATTAATCAGTGTAGACAAGGTTAATCACCTCCTTTATAGGTGCGATTGTAGTAATCCACCTCTTGTTCTAGTTCCTGTAATCTGTAAGCCTCGTATTCGTCTAGGCTGTCCTTGATACACAGGCTTTCATAATCCTCGTATGCTTTTGCGATAATCCAATTCATAGGTCGTTGTCCTCCTGTTCTGTTTCTATAAATCCGTCTTTACAATGTTCTGCATACTCTCGTTCGTATTCGAGTAGCTCCTGTTGAATGTCCAAGTAATCTTCGTCCATAGGCGTTCTCCTTATATTTATCTGCATACTTAAATAGCAGGTGGTTTAAGCCTGCTCTAATTTGACTGTTCTACTTCCAGTTAACCGTTGTAAGTACCGTAAATACGGGCGGTACATAACGTTGTCATGATTGAAGATGAAACGTATCTGCATTTGTTGTGGGTCTATTTGCGTTACCTGTAGGCAGGATATGTACTTGTTCTCTTGTAGCCAATTAAGGATACCTCGCCAACCCCCTCTGTAGTACTTCCAGGATTCGATAATTAGCGAGCTTCGGCTGGTGGTTAGCGAACAAAGAAACAATTCGCCGTAAATATATCTAAGCCTATTGAACCCTTTCTTTTCCGTACGGGAAGCGGGGGATAAATTTCCTGAATTTTTCATAAACTGGCTCCTTTTAAAATTTAACTGATTTTAGTGTTGCCATAAGAATTAGTGCATGTAGGCGCAAGCATGAGCCGTACATGCACTTAAGACATAAATAATGCAAGGGTTTAAACGCAGTGGCCCTTGCGTTATTTATGTCGGTTCTTACAATACTAAAATCAATAAGTTGAATTTTAAAAGGAGTTTATGGAAGGGAATTCAGGAAATTTATCCCTTCCTGTGCAGCGGAAAAGGGAACTTGGCATACTGGGTGACGGAATTGCTTATGCTGACTGGTGATAGTGGAAAGATTTATTAGCTGACTGAGTAGTGGATATTAAGAAGTGTTAAGAGAGTAGCTGTGTGCTGTTTTATGAGACAAAACTTCATGAAGAAATATTAAGTTAATAGTGCGTGCCAGGTGCTGGTTTCTGGAAAAATCTCGTCGGTCGCAGGGTGGCTGTCCATGCAGGAGGAGAACCGGGCAGGGTTAGGTGCTAGGGGGGTAGTTGTTTGTCGTTAAAGGAACAGGCTTTTGTCGATTAATGATATATGAAGAGCGTGGGGTGGTCGTTGAAACTCAACTTTACTTTTGTGGGTTGGTGTGCTGGGGTGGGTGTTGGAGACCCTACATCCGCTGAGTGCTGGGGCAGGAGTCTTCTGTGGCCTAACCCACATACTCCATAAGAGAAAAATAGAACCCAAAATTCCGGGGCTATTTTTGTTACTCCATCTATCTATATAATTATATAGAATGATATAGTAACAAATGAAACCACCCCCTAGCCTTTAATACTCTATGTTTAGCCCCGGCGCTCATTTAAAAATTGACAGGCTTTTTCCTGAGAAATTTTAGCTTTTTCTCTGAAAATTCTTACGTTAGGTCCTTTGCCAAGTTTAGCTGTAAGGCTATTGAATATCTTTTCCAGCCTTGCTTGCTCTTTAGTGTCGTCCTTACTGTTCCGCTTATCCCTCGCCAACTGCTTATCGCTGGCATACTCACAATACTCGACAATATCAGCATATGTCTTGAACTCATCTGCACCAGGGTAAGGGTACTTAGTAAATATGTAAACCTCCGGCTCGTCAACAGGCTGATAGCTTCCTCTGCATATCCTTCCAACAGCCTGCTTCATCTCTCGTACAAACCACTCATACTCATACTGATTGTATCGCTTTGTAGTGTAAGCTGAATTATCATTATACATTATTACTTTACCCTCAGTTGAGGCATCGACCTCGTGTCTAAGGTGATAGCTTAAAGACTTGAACTGAGCCTCTGTATCATTAGGGTTCATCGCATAACGCCCCCATATCAGAAGCGTATCGCACTCTTGATACTTATTTGTAGCCCGGCTGTCAGCTCCCCAGTGTCCAAGGATGAACTTGTCTGCAATTCCTTTACTTTCAAGGAACTGTTTAAGTTCCTGTTCTTTAATAGAGTATGTAATGACACCTATTTTTTTACGCTTGGTAGCCGCCAGCTTTATCAAGAACGCTTTAAATTTTTCATCATATGTTGAATGTGTTCTGGTATTTAGGTAATCAACTATCTGAATAACTTTAGGCTTAGGCTTTTCATAGTCATAGCCTACAATTTCATACTCTATTCCATTAGCATTTAGCAACATTTGTAAAAACCGGTCTGGCGTAGCATCCATAATGTATAATAATGGAATTTTATTATTGCGCAGTCTACTAATAAACTCTTGCCATCTAGGGTTTAGATAATAAATTTTAAGATGCCCAGCACTGGCACCCCCCTCAACAAAGTAATAGCCGTATTTATCAGGGCTTCTTATCAATTTAATTAGTTTTTCGATGAAGTTTACAGGCAATTCTTCTATGCTGTCAGGGCTCACACCCATTTCATTCTCTATAAAGTAACTATTTATAGCTTTGATTCCTTTTATGGTAATCTCTTCCCCTGCTATAAGGTCTTTTAATGAGTTAAATATACTGTTGCCTTCTTCAATTCTATTTGTTTCTATCATTGCAACTACATTTAAGTACATTTCAAGTAGATTAATGGCCTTCTGAGCCTTGGATTGCAGATCTACTCTGTCAGCCTCTTCTAAATTGGATGCCGTCAGGTTTTCAATTAGCTCGGAAAGCGCTATTATGTAGGCGTTAACATCATTTCTTGTTATTGTAATACTTTGTAACAGCGGGATTGTATTAGTCCCTTCGTCTAAAAATACAATATCTCCTCTTTTCAGGTGGTGGCTGCCCGGGTTGAGTATTATATTTTGGAATTCAGCGTTTAATCTACTGAACTTGAATTCACAGTTTCCTCTACCTAAGCAATGCCTGCAAAGCTTTTCTGCTGTGAAACCTTTGTTAACCAAAACATTAGCCTCCTGCCAAAGTATGCAGTTAGGCTCTAGCACGCTGCCACCCTCTAACGTCAACTCACCTCTCCTGCCTTCCAGTATTATAAAAAAGTCTTCAACATTTGGATGCTTCCTTGGTGATTGAACTAACAGTACAACTCTATTTGGCCTTGAATTGATATCCTCACCTGTGCCGTACCATTCTGATATACGGCCTACCACTGTAGTCTTCGCTGTCCCGGGTGGTGAAACGTCGAAAATAACTTTACTCATAGTTTATTCCTCCATTCTTATACTACTGTTGACCCTACAGCGACTAAGCGGGGCATTGATTCCAATACTGCTTTAATGTGTTCAAACCTTGCCTCAGAAGCCTCTTCAATATCTGAACAAATTTGAATTGAATTATCCTGCAAGGTCTCTGTAATATCCCTGCGTACCGGGCTATGAAAAGATACTTTCCTGTTGTGGAATGAGTCCAACAGGTTAGGCTTTAAGTTAATCTTTCGCTCAAGCTCCTCTGGTGTTACTGGAAGGCTTTCAGTAAGAACACTTGTGCTATCAGTGCCCAATGTATAAGGGGAATTCAAAACCCCCTTATATATACAGGTGTGACAGAGCGGGTTAAGCGGGTAAAACGTGCTGCATCTTGTTGCGCCTTTACCTATAACGTCTTGATAGTTTCTTTCTGTTTCAGCCTCATTGTACCGCTCATCTTCACAGCTATAAAAATGAACTAGTTCATTACCATTGGGTAGAAAAGCAATAACACCGCAACCATGAAGCCATTCAGCATAGGACAACTCGGTCTGCTTCTCTGTAAATCTTTTCATCTGAGCGCATTCACGCTTTAGCTTGTCAATGTCATAGCTATCACAGGGCTTAAACTCTTTTTTATATCTTTTTCTTTCTGGCTCCGGTGGTATTTGGTTGTACCAATGCCGCCAGTCAAATAGCTCCCCTTCAAAATTATATAAATGTTTTCCGTCTGGGACTCCATAAAAAAACCTGGCTGCATCGCAAGTTTTAGGGTCACTCCCGTAAACATTTATTATATAGGTCATTAATTTAGTGAATTCTATACCGGTCAGGTCAATAGGTTCTTTAAGAGGGAAAATAAGCCTGAATCTATCACAAGGTGGTTTACCATCCTTCCATTTTTGATGATTTCTGGTAGTTGTTATAAGGTAAGGATGCACTTTAAAAATATCTTGTGCATTTTGTATTGTTAAACCTTCATCAAAATCAAGTATTAATATGGTATTTCCACCTATAAAATTCTCCCCTTTTCGATATGCTTTGTTAAAAAAACAGGCCGAGTAAAAGCCCTCGAAGTTTATATACTTGTGGAGTTCACAAAACTCTACCTCGACAGCCCGGTAGCCTGCCTCTCTATGTGTGCTTATGGATAGCTTTAATGGTAGGTTTTGCATTAAGTCCTCTGGCGCAGTTAAAGCCAAGGAATGCACTGACATCACTTGGCTTTAACAACGTTTTATGCTTTAATATAAATAGAAATTCATTACATAGAGCCTGAGATACTTTTGTATCAGGCTTTTTTGTTTAATTCTTCTAAAAACCACTTAACGATTTTTTCCTTGATGTCCTGCATACTTTCATTTGTCAGGTAGAAAATTCTTAATAGCGTACAACTCTCTTGGTTCGTACAGCTTTTACATTTACCCGGCAGCTTATTTTTTCTTTCATCGATTAATTTTTTATAATATTTTTGTGTAGCTGCGTGGAAAAATGAGCTCAAAAAGAATCCTACTTTCCTGCATTCAGATAAAACCAGCTCCTTGATTTTTTTCTCCCGCTCTGGGTCTTCTGGCTTTACGCTCAGCATACAGCTGGAGTAGCTAAAGTCATGGTATTCATATTCACCTAAAAAGTTCATTTATTTATCTCCTTTAATCTTAATGTTGACTAACTATTGGTAAGCTGTGGTTACCTGCCACAGGCTTTCTATGGAGGTCTAATCATCTGGCAGCCCTCCTCTTTTTCTTCTATCCCATTTCAAAAGCAAGTTGACGAAGGCCATAGAGTTGTCGTATATCTCTTTAGCATCTTCGTCTGTAAGGGCTTCTTCGTAATATGGTTGATAAAACCGCTTAACTTCCTGTATAAATGGGGGGTATGAATTATTCATGTCTGCGATTTACTTCTTTATCTTTTAAAAGAAGCTTAACCCCTGTACTGAGGGGATGTCAGAGGTGAAATGCAGATGAAGTTATTTTTAAAAAAGGGGATTTTAGGGGGATTTTATTTTTAAAATCACAAAATCACCGACTATACTAACTGTAAAATCTTTATTTGGTCTGAATTTTTTATGTAAATCTTTAATTGTATTGTCTTTTAAGATATTTTTTTTGGCTTCGTCCGTATCAGGGTAGTCAGAAAACACAAAATCAATTACCTGCTTAACGCCAACTTTTTTGTCTGGTTGCTCAATCAATATTTTTAAAAGCTTATATTCGTTGGTACTTGTGCTTTGAAATTTTATTTGTCCGCCTTTATAGTATGTTTCACCTGTTTGCGTATTAGTTTCTATCCCTTCAAAAAAGTACCACTGCGATTCAATGCCAATTATTCTATCTACATCAATAATATTGGGGATAAAATTTATTATTGAGTTGCCAATGCTCTGATAGTCTATGTTCAAAAAATTTATGTTGATATAATTTCTGAAGTGAAAATAATAAAGCATTTCCAGTAATTTATAGCTGCTCTGCTCTATAAAACCATGTACCGGAATTTGGATATGCCCCGTTTCATACCTGTCCTGGTTGAATATGTTATCAAAAATTTCTTTAATTTTTTGTAGCCGGCTATCAAATCTGTGATTCTCTGCCCCTATAAGCTGACCCCACCTGTAATTATATATATAATCATCAAGATAACTCTTTATGTTGGTTCTTGATTCCTCGTCTATGTACAGCTGTATTTGTATTTCTGATAGGGCATACTCGTCAACACTTATATCTTTATCAATAAATTTGGAGTTAAAGCCACTATATAAGTCAACTTCCTGCTCTATATTTCTATTTAAAATATCTACGTAATGTTCTTTGCACGTATTGTTTAATAGTTCCTGCTCTCGATTATAAAGAAAATTAATTTTTTCATTTTCTGGTAAGCTTTCATATTCTTCCAGATAGAAAACCAATTTAATTTTACAATACTTATGTAGTACGTTTAGCTCCTTAAGTGCTTTGATAAAATCATTTGGGTATAAATATTTTAGTGAAGGCAAGGTTAATCTCTGCTCATGACCAAAATAAATTTGTAACAATAATAGCAATGTCGCTTTATCAAGGTAATACATGCATTACAGCTTTTCTTCTAAATATTTACTTCATGTTTATTAACATAAACATGCCGAAGGATAGAACATCAACGGGATTTTAGATATAATTATGTTTACAAAAAGGATTCGATTATATGCCTAAAGCAGTATTATACGCCAGAGTTTCGAGCAAGGAGCAGGAGCGGGAAGGTTATTCCATCCCTGCGCAGGTTGAGTTACTTAGAGAATATGCCTTAAGGCATGATATTGAAATAGCAAAAGAGTTTACTGATGTTGAAACCGCAAAACAGTCTGGCAGAACCGGCTTTAATGAGATGCTTAAGTTACTTAAAAAGAACAAAGCAATAAACATTATCCTTGTAGAAAAAACAGACCGTCTGTACAGAAATTTACCTGATTATACTACTTTAGCCGAATACCCAGTGGATATGCATTTTGTAAAGGAAGGGACTGTAATTAGTCCGAATTCACACTCAAGTGAAAAGTTTGTTCACTGGATTAAAGTAGGCATGGCTAAACAATATATTGATAATCTTAGCGAAGAGGTTAGAAAAGGACTTAAGCAAAAGGCAGAACAAGGATTTTGCACAGGAAAACCTCCTTATGGTTATATTAAACGAGATAAAAAATATAGTATCCTTGACCCTGAAAAAGCTCCTTTCATTAAAAGAGCTTTTGAAATATATTCCTATGGCGATAAATCATTGACTAAAACAGTTGAACTTCTATACGAGCAGGGATTTATATACAAGTCAAACCAACATAAGATAACGAAAGGACAACTGGAACACCTGCTTAAAAATCCTTTTTACTATGGGATGATTAAGTTTAAAGAACATTTATTCAGAGGGGTTCATGAGCCTCTGGTTTCAAAAGAATTATTTGATAAGGTACAGATAGCATTTAAGAAAGACAACAAGCCTCAGTATGTTAACAAACACGATTTTGCGTTCGCAGGAATGTTAACGTGTGAGGAATGTGGGTGTACAATCACAGCTGAACTTAAGAAAGGCCGGTATATTTATTACCACTGCACAGGTGGTAAAGGCGAATGCGAACAAAAGAGCAAATATATACCTCAAGATAAACTTGAAGAAATGTTTGATGAAGCTGCTAAACGGGTTTCAATAACTACAGAACATAGGCATTTCTGGGTACAAGGTCTTAAGGAAAGCTTTGGAAATGCTAAAGAGTTTAATCAGGAACGTATAAATTCCCTAAACCAGCAAAAAGAAAGAATTAAAGAAAGACTGGAAAAATTATATATTGATAAACTTGATGGAAAAATAACAGAAAGTTTCTGGGAAGAGAAGCATAACCAGTGGAACAACGAGCTTGATACGATAATTCGCCTTTTAGCTGCGCATGAAAAAACTACGGCAAGAGCTATGGAAGAAGGGGTTAGAATTCTCGAACTGCTGGAAAACTTCTATAGAGAGTATTCCGGCGAATCACCTATGGAAAAGGCTGAAATGCTTAAAATTATACTATCGAACTCCGAACTTAAAGACGGAATCCTAAGCTATTCCTATAGAAGACCCTTCAATATATTTGCAGAAAATCACGCTTGTATAAAAAAGCTCCCCGGGTGGGACTCGAACCTACAACCCTTCGGTTAACAGCCGAATGCTCTGCCATTGAGCTACCGGGGAACATTTAAAATATTGTGTTTAAAATTATAACAACAACTGCTAATAGTGTAAAGTCGTGTTATCAAGTGGAAATTAATTTTCCTTTTGTTTCTGTATAAATGCTTGCTGCTGTTAGTTCCTTAATACCTTTTAATTTCGGCAGTGGTATAAAAATACGTGATTTGTCATTCGTGTGTATAAAATGAAAAAAAGATTAAAATAAAAGAATCAATCAGCAAGGTTGCTGTCATTGTACC
>JANQEB010000093.1 GCA_028278605.1 Candidatus Gastranaerophilales bacterium | reverse complement strand
TGACTGGGCTCAAAAACAAAAGGAAAAATTTGCTTTATGTTCTTGACTTTAATCACACAATCTTCGCAAACAAATGTTGCTCAGTCATATCCTGGCTTTTGGCTAATTCACGACTCGAGTTAATTATTAAGGGTATAAATTATAACAACTTGCATCAAACAAGTAAAAAATAGGGCTGTCATCCTGAACCGTGGTTAGGTAATTATTAATGAGTTATGTGAAGGATCTTTATAACTGCGCCATTATTAAGATTCTTCGATACATCCCGCTTTGCGGGGCGGCTCAGTATGACGCAAAATTAACGTGTCAAAGCACTAGTTTTATATGATGTCAACATGCTGCTCTTTAATAAAATTGGCAAACTCCCTATCAATGCCGAAAAAATGAGCCTGAAACAATTCTACAATAACAATATCTATATATTTAACCGTAGTTGAAGAATAATGCTCAGGCCTTGTGTATTTTGAATAGTAATACTTTAAGGAATTAAACATATTTCTAATTATATTGTGCTCTTCAACCAGGTTATTGTAACCGGGAAAATGATATTTACTCGCATAATACTCTTCCATATTAAAATGAAAGGTAATATATTCAATAAATTCTTCAATTATAGCTTCTGATTCCAGAGTATGACGAGAATCGCTCTCATGAGAGGTAATTATTTTATTTAATAAGCCAACAATTTTACGATGCTGGTCATCAATAACATCTATATGTGTCTCAAATTCTTCTTTCCAGTGCAGTTTTTTCATCAGGCAGGCCACAGCGTTATTCTAGCAATATTAGTATTCTAAACCTGAATTGTAAGTCCTAAAATCACTAATTTAACTATTTTGGGGACTAAAAAGCAGGCTTAAAAACACTGCAAAATGAACAACAATATTGTGCTCTTGGAAACTGCTCAATTATGGTTTAATATTTTATATACAATTTTATTCAGAAATTGGTGAGTATGGAAAACAGTCAAAATCCTCAAATACCTGAACTTTTTATAAAGGAAGCCAAATTTCTTTCACGCGGGGCAGAAGTTTTACCCGGAGGGAAAATAGAGCTTGCTAAAAAGTTGAAACAGGCAGCTGATAATAATAAACCTCTCAGGGTTAAACTTGGGCTTGACCCGACAAAACCTGACCTTCACCTTGGCCATTCCGTGGTAGTACGCAAGTTAAAACAGTTCCAGAACATGGGCCATCAAGTTGTCCTGATTATAGGCGGGGCAACAGCTATGATAGGCGACCCTTCCGGCAAGTCTGAGACGCGCCCCGGCCTGACAAAAGAGCAGGTTGAAGAAAACGCAAAAACATATCTTGACCAGATAAGCAGGCTTATTGATATATCAAAGGCTGAGATAGTTAATAATGCTGACTGGCTTCATAAAATGCAGCTTGCGGACTTGTTAAAGCTCTCTTCCAATGTAACTGTTGCCCAGATGCTGGTTAGAGATGATTTTTCCAAACGATACAGTGAAGGAAAACCGATTTCACTTCACGAATTCTTTTACCCGCTTATGCAGGCTTATGATTCAGTAGTGGTTGATTCTGATATAGAACTGGGAGGAACGGATCAGAGGTTTAATGTGCTTCTTGGAAGGGATATTCAGCAGGCATACGGTAAAAAAAATCCCCAGATGGTAATGCTTTTACCTCTTTTGGAAGGGACTGACGGCGTTTTGAAAATGTCAAAAACCTATCCTGATCACTGTATTAGTCTTACAGATTCCCCGCAGGAAATGTATGGAAAGATAATGTCTATTCCTGACGAGCTGATAATCAGGTATTTTGAGCTTACAACTGACTTACCGACTGATGAAATCGAGAATCACAAAGAACAGCTGAAAATGAACTATGTTAATCCCAGGGATTACAAGATGAAGCTGGCAAAAACCATAATTATTGACTACCATTCCCGTGAAGAAGCGTTTAAGGCCGAAGAGGAATTTATAAACATATTCAGAAAAAAGGGTTTGCCTGATGAGATGCCGGAATACACTGTTGCTGAAGGCACCTGCATTGTTGACTTTTTAGCGGAAAAAGGTCTGACCGAGAGCAAGAGTGATGCCAAGCGCCTGATAAAAGGTGGTGGAGTCAGGATTGATAATGAAAAAGTTGAAGATATTGCCAGGACTATACACTTTGATGGCAAGGATTCGATGGTTCTTCAAGCAGGCAAGAGAAAATTTGCAAAACTGTTAAAGTAAGGAAAGAACAACTAAGGTTATTATAAATAACCTCCACATTGCGAGCACTCCGCAGCTGTCATTACGAGACATGGACCTGTTTATATATAAAGGGAAAATAGTTGCAATCTTCCTTCCGGGCTATATGGGAAGATTGCCCAGGAAGAATACTTTTCCTGTATACAATGTGTTTTATGCCTTGCAATAACGTTGTGGTCTTTAAGAAAACTAACTCATTTTAGTATAACTATGCACTAGGTTTCTCTTGTTTTAATTTGTCTATAAACCTCAGAATTAACTTCCCCGCCTATCAAAATAACCAGGGAAGTATAATATAACCATAAAAGCAAGATTATCACAGCTCCGAATGTCCCATAAACCTTGTTAAACTGGGCAAAGTTTTCCACATAAAGCCCAAAAAGCCTTGACATGGTTAACCAGGCAAGTGTGAAAAACAGGGTTCCCGGAAGAGAGCTAAGTAAACGATTTTTAAAACCGGCTGAAATATTAGGAATGAAATAATAGATTATAAACCCGATTATAAACAGCATTAAGAACGTTACCGGCCATCTTGCAAAGTTAATTGCGGTAATTACAGTTTCATGAATCCCCAGAAAATGGTCCAGAAAGGCAAGAATCACCTGCCCCATAATAATCAGGTTAGCAATCAGGAAAACAGCAAGGATAAAGAGAATTATCACCCATAAGGTTAAAGCCCTGATTCTCCATACGGAACGTGTTTCAGGCACTCCATACGCTTTATTCAGCAATTTCATAAGCACATTTATAGCATTGGAAGCAAACACAATACCGATCAAAAAACTTACGGTAAGAATTCCCCTGGATGATGAATTAAAAGTTTCCCTGAGCACCTTTTCTACGATTACAAGAGCCTCCGAGGGGGCAATAGACTTTATTGACAGCACTATCTGGTCAATTGTCTGCTCAGTACCCAGCAGGCCGAATATGGCAGTTACCGCAACCAGAAAAGGAAACAGCGTAAGAATAAGGTTAAACGCCATACTGGCTGCCATTACAACGCAATCATCCTTAATGGTTGAGGTTATTATATTTTTAATGCTACTTACAAAATTCATTATTTAATGTTGCCATTAACCCATAAAAAATGTTCAATATTATTAGATTATACTTAAAAAGTTGTTTTACCGCTGAGAATATGTAAAATTCACTATACATGAGTATTTATATGAAAAAATTCCTGCTAAGGTTGCTACTGTTGACATTTGTTTTCTGCTATTGCGGGAACTTCCCCTGCCATGCATTTGGGAAACCCAGATATGACCGCATATACGAAGACATGCCCATACTTGACCATATGTATGAAACCCGGCTTGACCCGGAGGAGTCAGATGATTACGAGAAATATACGGTTTCCCCGTATGTGCTGGTCAGGCTTCCGGTAAAGTTGCGCAATAAAAAAACAGTGTTTAACCAGGGTTATTATCTTGCAAAACCGGAAAAAAGAAGCGGTTTTAATTTTGTAATCTTTAAGCAAAACGGAAAAGTCGTTGGATGCGTGCCGGTATACAAAAAGTACCGGGTGGACCCGGCAGAGAACTTCCCGGAGCCGGAAAAACCCAAAACTAAATGGTATGCCCTACCGTTTGTGATGACATGGAATGTTATAAAATGGCCCTTTAAGAAGCTTCTGGGCAATAAAAAAAGACCTTTAAGACCGCCGCGCGCAAAAGCTGAATTTGAGCTTGCCGAAGACGGAAAATACTATGATATGGGGCTTTACGTGGAAGACAGACTGTATAAAATGCTGTTTATCCTGGAGAAGTAAAATTTATTCCTTAATTATCCGCATTAAAGCCATTTCCCTTGGGCAATTATTTTTTAGGCAATACTCATCAACCCACTCAAAATAACGCTTAAGCTCGTCAGCACATAAAGTTTCAATAATATCTATGGCTTTTTCATCTTTCAGGTTTAAATACCCGATTAAAACCGCTGCTGTTTTTTTGTCGGGTTTTTTCGGAACCCCGTTAAGTTTTTCCACGTCATCATAGAGGAAGTCCAGCATTTCTTCAAATCCCCTCTATTAATGGAAATTCTTAAAAGATTAAAATTGGACTTCAGAAACTCCTTAAAGTCCTGATTATGAATGAGCTTTTTTGACATTTTGAATTAGAGTTCTATACATAGAATACATATTAAAAATATTAACATTAAAATTCTATACATGCAACACAAAAATTTAGACAAAAATAAAATAGATAAACTACTTAAAATAATTGGGGCAGTTTTAAGAAAGTTAAGAACAGAAAAATCAATTTCTTTAAATATGCTTGCTTATGAAAATGAATTACAGAGTTCTTTGATTAGCAGGATTGAAAACGGAAAAAACGAACCCAATCTTATTTCTTTATGGTGTATATCAGAGGCTTTAGGCATAAAAATGTCAGAACTTATGCTGCATGTTGAAAAAGAACTCCCTGAAAACTGGCACTTAATTGATGAATAAAGTTAAAATTTTATAAAATTTATAATATGCAAGAGTACGAGCAAAAATATTTAAAAAATATCAGTGAGAAAGAAAATAGAAAATATTTATGTGGCCTGCTTAGCAGGTTAGTTAAAAAATATAGAGAGGATAATAATAAATCAATAAGCTTAATTTCAAATGAAGTTGAGCTTTCCAAATCTACCTGGGCAGATCTGGAAAAAGGATCTAAAGACCCTCAATTTACAACATTATGGCGTATGTCAGAGGCTTTAGGTATAAAAATGTCAGAACTTATGATGCATATTGAAAAAGAACTTCCGGAAAACTGGCATTTAACTGATGAGTAACGACTTACGTCATTGCGAGGCATGAGACCTCGGATTTATAAGGTTAACTAGTACTCTGTTAAATTAATTTTGTCCGTCATCCTGACCCCACCCCACCCATGGTGGGGGGTGGCCGAAGGATCTCAGGTAATGAGATTCTTCGCCCGCCCCGCCTATGGCGGGAGGTGGCTCAGAATGACGATTCTATAAAATTTACTTAACTGTGCACTAGCTTCCGAAGCAATCCATATAAATCCCGGTTGAATATAAAATAACCTATTCTTCAACTTCTGAAGTCTTCCGGAGATCAAGAATCCTGGCAAGCGCCCTGGTATCCCCTTTTAACTTGAAGTATTCAGCAAATTTCGGCGTTGTTTTTAAAATAAACGACCGTCCGTTTTTATCTTTTCTTCTTGTAATAAGCCCTTTTTCAAGCAGCTCAGCTATGTGGTCATAAGCTGTTGCTCCTCTGATTTCTTTTAGCATAGCCTGTCTTATGGGTTCTTTTAAGGCAATTATAGAAAGAGTCCTTAGTACAGGCGGTTTTAGCTCAACAGGGACAAGTTTTTCCACAATTTCCCTGTATTCTTCGCGGACCTGGATTATATACCCGTTCTCATCATCAATTTCCAGCGCGCTTTCCCGCGAAGAATATTCCATTATCAAGTCAAGAAGCTCCGCCTCAACCTCTGCTGCATCTTCTGAGAGGATTTCAGCGATTTCTTCCACTGATGCTGCTTTTCCCGTAACAAAAAGCACTGCTTCTATTTTGCTTCTTAATGTCATTATTTTTTTAATAGTTCATCAATATGTTTTTTACTATCAACTATAACTGCCTTATAAAGGTGATACATCATTATAAAAAGCATTATAGCAACAAGAAAGGCTAATATTTCATAAACTCCCATATATTACTCCTCCTCTAATCTTTTTACTAAATATTTTAACTCGGCAACTTTATTTAAATGAGTGTAAAAAAAGAAAAATGCAAGACAAATTCCTACTATAATAAGAACTGTTTTAACTACGCTAAATCCCGTAAACATAAGGCCTAAAAAACTTCCAAGCGACAAAATAAAAGCATTCCAATGATTATTTTTAATACTAATCTTGCAGTCAGTTTCTTTTTCGATAGCTTTTTTCTTCATTTTTAGAGTCCGTTTTTTTAATTAAGGCAAATATTTTTACTATTATACTTATTCCAATTCCCTGACAACGTAGACCTCAGAGTAAAACTCGTCCTGCACAAGCTCAATCCTGCTTCTTGAAGCCAGGAACAGGAGCGCAATATACGCTGAAACCTTATCCATTCCGGTTTGTGTGAGTTCAGTGAGCTCAACCCGCTCATCTGTCCGGAATAGCTTTTCAAGGCTCTCCTGAAGCTTTGACACGCTTTTTTCTATGTACTCATCGTGCGCCATGTTTATTATGTCTTCAGAAGTGAAATTCTCATAAGAACGCACTTTACGGGTTGATTTTTGCTGCTTGTTTTTCAGGGCAAGCTTTTTATCGATTTTTTCGTAGAATTCAAGCTGCTTAACCAGGTCTTCCAGGGTAACAACACGCTCTTTATGAAGCCTGACGCTGGTTCTTCTTTCCAACACCTGGTCCAGCGAAATCACGTTGCTGTAATTCAGGTTATCAATTAACTCGTCAGGATCATCAAATTCCTCTATAAACTCAGGCTCTTCAGGAATTTCGTCCAGGATACTAAGGCCTTCCAGTACATCTGACTTAAGTCTTAGAAGCAATGCCGCGAAAAAGAGGGTTCTGCCGGTAAGCTTTAGATTGTTTGTCTTGATTTCAATGAGTTTTTGCAGATACTTATCTGTTACATCAGCTATATCAATGTTCCACGGGTCAATTTTTCCGCTTTTTGCCATATCAAAAAGAATTTCAATACCATCAACCGGCGACTCCTTAGGCTGAGGCTTTTCAATCTTTTGCTCCACATCAAACCGGGAATTAGTATGCATTTTTAGAACGTTACTATCCATGTAACCTTACACCTGTAACCTTTGTAATTCCGTTATTCTTCTGAGTTACACCTATTGTTCTGTCTGCGGCTTCTATCATGGGTTTTCTTAGGGAAACCACGATAAACTGGGCATTTGATGAATGTGTTTTTATCATCTGGGCAAGTTTTTCAGAGTTAATTCCGTCAAGATGCATATCAACCTCGTCAAAAGCATAAAACGGCGCCGGCAAATGCCTCTGTATAGAGAACACAAACGCTAATGCGGTTAATGATTTTTCCCCGCCGCTCATTGACTCAAGGCGCTGCATTTTCTTGCCTCTTGGCTGCGCTTCTATTGTAAGGCCTCCTGCCAGCGGGTTAATCTCGTTTTCAAGTATGATTTTGCCTTCCCCGTCTGATAACTGGTTGAAAATAATCTTAAAGTTACTGTTAATCTGGTCAAAAGTCTCCCTGAATGACCTGATCTTTAACTCCTCATAGCTGTTCATCCTGTCTATAATCTGGTTTTTCTCGCTGGTAAGGGTATTTATCCTGTTTTCCAATTCTTCTTTCCTGGCTTTAACCTCGTCATACTCGGTTAAAGCCTTCATATTTACCGGCTCCATCTCGACCATCTGCCTTTCAAGGCGTACGATGTTTTTATTTACCTGCTCCACAGAAATTTCAGTCGGTTTTAACTGCGCTATCTCCTGTCCCTGCTCAATCAACTCCTTTCTGATTTCGTCAAGCTCAGGCTCTAACTCTTTTCTTCTTGTCTTGAAAGCCTCGACCTGCTCGGTTAACCTCTCAATACGCGTTTCAAAACCGATCTTATTCCTCTCCAGGTCGGAAACCTCAGTATTTAAAGCCTCTCTCTGTGCTTGAAGCCCCGTTAACTCGGAGCCAATCACACTTATTTTTTCCTGAAGTCCGCCTAAATTGACTTCTGCCGTGGCTATTTCATGGTTAAAGTTCTCTTTTTCCCCTGCCAGGTTTTGATTTTCCAGGTTTAATTGCCCAATTCTATCGTCATGAATATTTATTGAGCTTTCATTAAACTCAATTTCCATTTTTATGGCTTTGATATCGTTTTGACAGGCGCCAAGTTCAGACTCGTATTTCTTAATTTCCCTCTCTATGTTTTGGGTTAAGTCATTTAACTTTGTCAGTTCATCTTCTGGAAGCGACTTTTCAATTGTTTCAATTTCCTGAGCCAACTCATTTATTTCATTTACAATATTTTCAAGCGTTGTATTCTTGTCATAAAGCACAACCTGGACTGCATCAAGCTCCGGGGTCTTTTCATCAATTAATTCCCGGGATTTTATTACTTTTAAATCAGCCTGTTTTATGTTCTTATCGAAATTCTCAAGCTCAAGTTTCTTCCTGCTCAACTCGGTTGAGGCTTCAGAGTAGTCCTGGCGGACTTTATCAAGAAGCTTTTCAGTGTTTTGTTTTTTGTTTTCCAGCTCTATAGACCTATCCTGAAGCTTCCGGAACCTTTCTTTGAGCGTATTTAGCTCCTCATCCTGTGAACTCGCAAATTTTAAGCCCGATTTCTGGATGGAACCGCCTGTCATTGCGCCAGTTTTTTCTATCAGGCTGCCGTCAAGCGTTACCATACGGTACCTACCCATAAACCGCCTCGCTGAAAGCAAATCCTCAACAATCAAAGTATCCCCCAGCGCATAGTAAAACGCTGATTCATACTGCGAATCAAACTCAACCAGGTTTATGGCAAAGTCAATGACTCCGGTATCCCTGGGCGTGTTCATTCCCCATGGACGCGGTTTCATCTTGTTTAGCGGCAGGAAAGTCGCTCTTCCTGCCTGTGATGACTTGAGAACCTCAATTGCAACGCTTGCAACTTCGTCATCATCAACTACAATGCATCTCATTCTTCCGCCCATTGCTATTTCAAGGGCAGTTGAGTATTGCTTATTTACTGTTCCCAGCTGTGAGAGGGGAGCATGTATCCCCTGAATACCTGAATTCATTATAGTGTCAATTGCCCGGCCAAAACCTGCCTCTTCCGAGGCTCTTTTATTGGCTTCAAGCTGTGTTATCTTTCTGTATGCGGCATTTATGTTGTGGTTCAGGTCGCTTATTTCATTTTTCAAATCGTCTAAATACTCAAGGTTATTCTTCTGGACAATCTCATAATCCCCAAGCTCCTTTGTAAGCTCGTTTATCTGGGTTTCAAGAATGTCTCTTCTTTCCATATCAGAAGTTTTTAGCTCCTGGACTTCCTGAATTAAAGCCTTTGCCTCATTCATGTCTTTTTGCAGCCTTGAAACCTTTTCCTCTACTGAAAGTTTTTCTTTTATGATTGACGTTTCCCTGTCTTTCTTTTCTTCAAGAAGTTTTCTCAGGCTATTTCGCTTTTTAATCCCGTCCGAAGCTGATTTATTTACCCAGGAAACCTCCTGTAACAACTTTTCCAGCTCCTGTTTTTCAGAAGATATTTTTTCTTCAATTGCTCTAATCTCGTCATTTTTTCCGCCAATCCTGAGCGAGGAATCATTGATTTTGCCCTTTAATGTTTCAATATTTGTTTTTGCGGTTTCAATACTTTTAATATTATCCTGTATTTGCTTTTCAGAAAGTCGAAAGCTGTCTTTTTTCCTGGCTATTAAGCCTTTTAACGACTCAATCTGCTTTTTAATCTCTATTTGTTCATCTTCACCTTTATTTTTTATGGTTTCAGAGAGTTCAGCTAAGTTTTTGCGGGTTTCATCCAGCCTTATAACCAGCGCGGAAAGCTTTTTATCCTCTTCTTTCCTGTTCTTATTCGCGTCAAGTATGCTCTCATGCAGTCTTTCAAAGGAATTTTTAATCTCAAAATACCTTACAACCTGAAGTTTACTCTCCAGCTCAACCTTTTGAGCCCGCAGTTTCTCGTATTTAAGCGCATGGTTTTTTTCTTCTTCAAGCTGTGTAAGCCTGTAGTCAATCTCCCCCAGTATAACCCCTGATTTCTCAACCCTCTGCTCAACTGTTTCAAGCTCCTTGTTGGCCTGTTCTATCCTGCGGTCAAACTCGGCAACGCCGGCGATTTCATCAATAATTTTTCTTCTCTCATTCGGGCTGATATTAACGATGCCGGTAACATCCCCCTGCATCATTACGTTGTAGCAACCCGGGGAAATGTTGTATTCAGATAACGCGTCGTGGATTTCACTTAACGTAGAGGCTTTTTCGTTCAGGTAATAATTGCTTATATAACCACCGGAAGACTTTTTGATCTTTCTTTTTACAGAAAGTCTTTCCTGACCCGCCGCATCAGAAAAACAAACTTTGACACCGGCTTCATTCTTTTTGTTATGTGTGTTTATAAGGTGAAAAAGCCTGTCAGCCCTGAGTGTTTTTGATGATGAAAGCCCAAGGCAGAAGAGTATACTGTCAATAATGTTACTTTTTCCTGAACCGTTAGGCCCGGACACAGTTGTAAACCCTTCAAGGAAGGGGATTTCAGTTGAGTTTGCGAACGACTTGAAATTATCTATTTCAATCCTGCTGATGTACATCAATAAATTTCTCTAAGAAGCTTAATCCTTGGCTCCTGTAGGTTTTTTTAATGCCGCGGCTTTTGTTTGCCAAACATTTACGTTAGTGAACACATACAGAATTACACTATATGTAGCGGTTCTTGTCAATAATATTAAAAAATTCTGGTATATTTGCAGGAGTCAGAGCATGGCCCTTATTTTTTTGATCTTATCCCGGAGGATCATAGATAAAGAGCTTATCCCGGGAAAAAAATGTTTATCTTCAAACTCTGTCAACTTATCAAGCTGAATTTTTGATATCACGTCAGCCTCTTCTATAAGATCATTGAGAATTTCGAGCTTCTCCTGATTTTCCATAACTCCCTTTTTATTAAGTTTCCTTGCGTTTATAAGCCTTATTGGTATTTTAAAAGTCTATTTAGGCTTTAATCTTACTTTTAATTTTTAAATATGTCAATATTCAATTAAAAGGGAGGAAAAAATGGGTGTAAAAGAAGATATAAAGACACTTTTAGTCCAGTCTAACAGTACAATAAAAGAACTTGCGGGAGAAATGACTAAAAGAACAGGAAAAGTTTACTCAAGTGATAATATTTCAAAAAAATTAACCAGAAAGACCCTAAGGTATGAAGAAGCTATGCTGATAGGCGATATTTTGGGCTATGATTTAAGATTCATTAAAAGAAAAAACTGGTAATAAAATGGGCGTAAGAGAAGATATCAAAACAATTATAGTTCAATCAAACTGGACTATTTCAGAAGTTGCCGCTGAGATGACTAATATAACCGGTAAAAATTATTCCGGGTCAAACGTTTCCCAGAAATTATCCAGGAAAACCCTGAAGTACGAGGAAGCCAAGCTTATCGGAGATATCTTAGGCTATGATTTGAAGTTCATTAAAAGACAATAATATACCTGAATGAGGCGATGCTTCCGCTGGTGCAGGTAAAGCAGGAGTTTTAGCTTATTTTAGTTTATTTTAGTTTTGCCTGGGAATGCAGGGTTTTTAGTTCATTTTCGCCGTACCGGTTTATGTTGATTAACTTCATTTTAAGATTCCTTATTGAAATCGGTATAATTTATTTACTTTATTACTTTTCAAACATCTTCTTAGCATTATTGAACTTTTGGGTATTGACAATCTGTAAAAACAGCTGGGCTTGAGGACAGGCTTTTGTATTTACCGGTTATTTTTATTTTTTATAATATGCCCGCAGTTTTTACAGGCAAGATATTCCCTGGTGCTGTCAATTGCAAGATAAATATGGTTTTCACACTCCTGCGGGTCTTCATTTTCAATTTTATGAGGAAAAATGGGAGACTTTTTTTCTTTCAGGTCTTTTATTATTTTGGCTATTAACTCAAAAATGTACATTTAATCAACTCGAATTGCTAATTACATTTCTTCAAAATTCCTTAAAACGCCCACCCAGCCCACCCTGTAGGAGGGCGGCGGCGAAGCCGCCGCCCTTTTTCTATAAATTTTAAGGAATTTTGAATCAGTCATATCAAGCCTTTCAACTATTTAGCAATTCGAGTTAATCAAATAATAATTTATAAGTCAGTTGTTTTGTTACTAAAATATTTTGGTAGTGGTATTTTTTGACGTGGCGTCATTGCGAGGAGTGAAACGACGAAGCAATCCACTTGAGTCTACTTGGTGATGGATTGCTTCGCCCGCCCCGC
>JANQEB010000092.1 GCA_028278605.1 Candidatus Gastranaerophilales bacterium | reverse complement strand
CATATTTGCATCATCAATTGGCTTCATAGTGAAAGACCGGTTTTTAGCATATTTAATGATGTTTACAGGTATTTTTTTACTGGGTATATATGTGGGAGAAAGAAAGCAGTTTGAAGAAATAAAAAGATTCGAGGAGAAAATAAGAAATAGAAGATATAAACCGCGGTAAATGACATAAGTAACAAACAAAAAATTTTGGTAGTGGTAATATTTTAACCGCACGAATGACGTTTTGATTCTTACTAAAATAAACTAAAATAAGCTAAAGTTCATGTATTCAAAAACTAAAGTAAACTAAAATAAACTAAAGTTTCTATGTTCACAAGCAAAGCATGAGCGAAGTTTCCGTTATGTCCGGCTTTGCTTGCGTAAGCTGGAGCATAGCTTCATTCATGCCGGCGTTAGCGTGATCCTGGAATCATTACATCGGGGGTTATATTATAAGTTATTATATTTTTACCAGGTCCTTAAGATAATCTTCGGGGCAGGAAATTATCCTGTCATGTCCTATAACAGAGTCTTCCTCTATGGATATTCCGGGATTAATCCTGACATTTCCCGCTATAATACAATTATCAAGACTGACGTTTTCTCCAATAATAACATTATCCCATATTATAGAGTTTTCAATCCTTGCTCCGGCTTTGATAATACAGTTATTGCCGATTATATTATTTTCAGAAAACTTGGCATTCTCTTCAATTTTTGTTCCCTCACCAATCACAGCCCGGCCTTTAAACACTGCTGAACCTGCAATATCAGCGGAATCCGCTATCCAGCCTTTTTCTGATTCGCTATAAGGCATTTGAAGACCAATTTTTTTATTTAATACATCAAAAGACGAATATTTATATTGCTTTATAGTCCCGATATCATTCCAGTAATCGTCTATAACGTGCGCATAAAGAGATTCATTGTTCTGCATCATTGCAGGGAAAACGTTTTTAGCAAAATCATAAAACTGATTATCAGGAATATACTTAAAAATGTCAGTTTCAAATATATAAATCCCCGCGTTCACAAGGTTACTTTTAGCTTCTTCAGGATGCGGCTTTTCCTGGAAGCCAATTACACGGGAGTCTTTATCAAGCACAACCACGCCAAAATTTTCTACATCAGTAATCGGGATTTCCTTAAGAGCCATGGTTGCCATGGCTCCTGATTCCTTGTGTTTGTTATAGAGTTTTTCTATATTTACATCAGTTAATGCATCACCGCTAACCACTATAAAAGTTTCTCCCTGGTCAAAAAAGAACTCTGTTTTCTTGACCCCGCCTGCTGTACCTGATAGTTCCGGCTCATAAACAGATTTAAAATTAATCCCAAGATGGTTTTGTCCGTCATAAGCCTTTTGAATTGATTCAGCAATGTAGTGCGTATTGGCAACAACGTCATTTATGCCGAATTTTTGTAAGTGTCTTAGTATAAATTCGAGTATAGGTATATTTACAATAGGCACCATCGGCTTTGGAACCTTTAAAGTAAGGGGGTTAAGCCTTGTGCCGGCGCCTGCTGCCATTATCATCGCTTTTTTTATCAAAATTTCTCTCCTTTTGTTTTATTTTGATGCTTTAATTGTATGTGTCTAAAGAATGATATGCAATTAATAATGAGGAGAAAGTTAATGGTAAAAATTTCACCACTGGAAGGAATCACATATAATCCCGATAAAGTCAATATTTCAGAGGTAATCGCGCCTCCTTATGATGTTATTTCATCTGCTGAGCAGGACAAGTTATATGGTGTTTCCGATTATAATATTGTAAAACTAATTCTGGGTAAAGACCAACCTGGCGACAGTGATTCAGAAAACAAGTATACAAGGGCCGCAAAGTATTTTTCGCAGTGGCTGGATGAGCAGGTACTTGTTAAAGCAGATAAGCCCTGTATTTATTATTACATACAAAACTACACGACTCCAAAAGGCGAAAAAATTTCAAGAAAAGGTTTTATTGCCGGAAACTATATTGAAACCTATGAAGAAGGCGGGGTCATGCCTCATGAACATACAATGGGCGGGCCAAAACAGGACAGGCTAAACCTTATGAAAGCATGTAACACTAATTTTAGCCAGATATTTGTAGCCTATTCAGACCCGGAAAAAGAAGTTGATAAAGCAATAAAACTTCCGGATAAGCCAATTATAGACGTGGTAGATGACCAGGGAATCCAGAATATTGTTTATGCAATTGATGATCCTGAGGTGATTGATAAAGTTGCCCAGATAATGCTGGATAAAAGGGTTTTAATTGCAGACGGGCACCACAGGTATGAAACTTCAATAGCTTACAGGGATTACAAACGTGAGCAGAACCCGGATTATAATGAAAACGACGCTTTTAATTGGGTCATGTTTTTTTATACCAACCTTGACGATGAAAACCTCAGGGTTTTTCCGACTCATAGAATTGTAACAAGAGAAATAAACAAGGGTTCCCTGCTTGAAAACCTTGAAAAGTACTTTGATGTTGTTGTTTACAGCTTTGATTCCGACACAAGGGAGGAAGTTAAAGAAAAATTCGTGGCTGATATTGAAAACCTCTCAAAGAAAACCATTGCATTTGGTGCGTGCTTTAAGAGTGAAGAGCGGTATTTAATCTTTAAACTAAGGGAAAAAGACGCAATTGACCGGTTACTTGATCAAAAAGCAGTTCCTGATGTAATGAGAAAGCTTGATTTAACCATTTTGCACAAAATAATCCTCAGTGATTTTATGGGATTATCGGAAGATGACCAGTTAAAGCAAAACGGTGTAAAGTACCTTAAAAAGGAAAAAGAAGCTTTTGATTCCATAGAAAACGATCAGGCTGAAGTTGTTTTTATCATGGCAACTCCTCATATTCGGTTGATAAAGGAAGTTTCTGCTGAAGGACACAAGATGCCGCAGAAATCAACTTTCTTTTATCCCAAATTAACTAGCGGGCTTGTGATTAATCCTCTTGGATAGAAAATATTGTATAATTAAGGAATATTTTAAAATTTTGAGGTTTAAAAAATGAAAACACTTACCGCATATATTGAGTTTGATGAACAAACAAGGCAATATGTGGGGGTTATTCCAGGAATTCCAGGTGCTCACAGCCAGGCAAAAAGTCTTGATGAGTTAAATCAAAACCTAAAAGAGGTCTTAGAGCTTTGCAGGCAGGAAAACCCTGATATATTTGAAGATATTCCTAAATTTGTGGGAGTTCAGCAAATAGAGGTTGCTTAAATGGGTAAAATACCTGCTTTAAATTACAGAATTATGCATAAAATTCTGGTAAAACTTGGCTTTAAAAAAACCAGACAAAAAGGAATTCATGTTTTTTACAGGCATAATGACGGCAGGACTACTACAGTTCCTAATCATAAAGGACAAGACCTGGCAAAGCCACTAGTAAGAGCAATTATTAACGATATAAATATTTCTGTTGATGATTTTGTTTCTACTATGAACAGCATTTAAAAAGTTTAGGTTAATAAAGTCTTATCTAATGTAAACTTTTTGCAGTCTTTATTAACCGCATAGTAGAATACAAAAAGAACCAAACTAAAAGGTTTCATGCAAAAAAATGCAAACTGTTGAGCAAATAAAACCTGAGAATTTTGAAAAAACAAGAGAAATTTACGAAGATTTCAGGAAAAAAGCTCTTGTAGATTATGAATACTGCGCACAACCCCTGGAATTTGAATATTTTGCCGAAAGTATAGAAGATAATAGCCTTGGCGGGCTGGTTATATTTGAAGGTTTAAAACCAACAGGAATCTTAATTTACTATTTTGAAAACCACAAAGTTATTGAAATAAATGTAATTCACTCTGTTTATGACCGGTACGAAAACAACAGGAGATATGTTCTTCTTGAAAAATTACTGGAGTTACTAAAAGACAGGAATGACTGGAGAGCTATAAGTTATGCAATGCTTGGAAGACAGGACTCTTTTGTAAAAGATATAGCGCTGTTGGGCTTTAAGTTTGTAGGTCAGTCCATAGTTAAGTTTGATTTTCAATCTCCTATTGCCTTTAGAATCTATAGAAACGCGCAAATTCCTGAAATAGGGGATTATAAACTTGCCATCTGGGATGAAAAATACAGGGAACAGGTTATTGTCCTTGCAAATTCCGCTTTTAAAAATACTAAAAACGTATACTTTGACCCTCGTTTTCTGACTTATGAAGGGACAAAATATATTTTAAACATGATTTTAACTGACCGGTTCGGCAAATTTTTACCTTCACAATGCAGGTTGCTCTTACTCGACGGAAATTTAGAAGGGTTTTGCCTTACAACAATGACTGCAGAGGATAAAATTAATATCCCGCTTATTGCAACCAGAAAAGACACCAGGAACAGGGGAATGGGAAAACTTGTTTTAAAAAGTGTCTTAGCCGGTTTTATAAAATTAATAGGTGAAAAGAAAATTTCATTGTCTGAAATTAACGCAACAACTGATACAGATAACTACCCGGCAGTTAGAATGTATAGAAGACTTGGTTTTAAAGAGGATAGTTTCTACCCGCATTCGTACTTAAAGAACAAAAACTATCATGAATAATTTGAATAAAAAATTGTAAAATTTTATAAAGGGCATGGATTTTTTGACATGTGTTTGTAGAATACCTGTAGAAAACTTGTTTAAAATTATCATTTTTTTGTAGAAAATAAATGTAGAGAAAAACCCATGCTGTAAAGAATTATTTAGTTTTATACTTTTTGTTAACAGGTTTTGAACAGGCAAAACTTAGATTACAAATGTATTTCATACACTTTTCTACAGAAAAATGGTCCCTATACTATTACTAATTAAATAAATATATTTATTAAAATAATATTTAGTAGGTAAAATAGTTTAAGGTTAAACTGTTAATGGTGAGGAGTTAAAAAAATATGAAATTTTCCGCAGAAAGAGATATTATAAACAATGCGCTGAATGTTGTTTCAAAAGCTGCTGCTATAAGAGGAATTCAGCCGGTTTTATCAAATGTTTTAATTGAAACCCTTGATGACAATAAAATTAAACTGTGTGCTACAGACCTTGATATTTCCGTTGAAATGAAAATCCCCTCAGAAGTAGCTGAAAAAGGCAGTATAACTCTTCCAGCAAAAAAATTAACGGAAATTATATCAAAACTTCCCAATGAAAAAGTAGGTTTTAGCCTGGAAAAAGAAGCTAATACTGTTGAAATTAAATGCGCAAACTCAAAGTTTGATATTAAAGGAATTTCAGCCAGTGAATTCCCGCCTGTTGAATACCCTGAATCTGATGATTACGTGGAAATTGAGATTGAACCTTTACTAAAAGCGGTAAGACAGACATTTTTTGCAACCGCAACTTATGATATGAACAATGTTTTAAGCGGTGTTTTTTGCAAGATAGAAGACAATACCCTTGAGATGGCTGCTTTAGACGGAAACAGGCTTTCCAGGATCAAGGAAGAAATTGAGAATAAAGACGGAAAAAGTTTCTCGGTTATAATCCCATCAAGGACTTTAAAAGAGTTTACCAATATCCTGGCCGGTGTAGAGGATGAAAAAGTTTCTATAACAGTGAAAAACAGCCAGATTTTATTTAAATTAACTGACAGGTACATTACTTCCAGGTTAATTGACGGTCAATTTCCTAACTATGAGCAGTTAATCCCTACAGCTAACAGTAAAAAAGCAAAAATAGACAAGGTAAAGTTATTATCCTCACTGGATAGAGTATCTACAATGGTTAATGAGAGGACAAATATAGTAAAACTCTCTTTTAACAGGGATAATTTAAAGATAACAGCTGATACTCCGGATCTTGGTGATTCATGCGATGAGCTGGATGTTGAATATGTAAGCGATAGTCTTGATATAGCTTTTAATTACAGGTATATGCAGGACTATTTAAAAGTAGTTGAAACTGAAAACGTATTTATTGAAATGGATGGTCCTTTATCAGGTGTTTTGTTTAAGTCAGAGAGCGAACAAGACGCCATTAGCCTCATAATGCCTGTCCAGTTAAATTAAATTGTAATAAAAGATATGGTAGTGGTATTTTTTGACGTGGCGTCATTGCGAGGAGTGAAACGACGAAGCAATCCACTTGAGTCTACTTGGTGATGGATTGCTTCGCCCGCCCCGC
>JANQEB010000091.1 GCA_028278605.1 Candidatus Gastranaerophilales bacterium | reverse complement strand
GCGGGGCGGGCGAAGCAATCCATCACCAAGTAGACTCAAGTGGATTGCTTCGTCGTTTCACTCCTCGCAATGACGCCACGTCAAAAAATACCACTGCCCATAATATTATTAGACCTCTATTTTGAGTTTGCAGTGTGCTCTAATAGAGGTCTAACCTATTTTTACAACTATTTCAAAAAATCAGTAACAGCTGGAATGCGGCTTAGGAAATGGAAAAATAGATTATACAAATTATCCTGCCCCTTGTGGACAGGATAATTTATATTTAGTTGTAATTTTTCCCCTAAAGTAGTATTTGTGTCATCAGGATAAATTTATTATAGTCGGCATCAGCTGAATTTATACCGCTTACAAAATTAAAGATACCCTTGAATTTTTGTCCCACAAAGTAATAATTAAAACCGATAGTATATTCCTGTTTTGAATTCTGAGCTTTCTTCCTATCAGGGTCAAAGTAGTCATATCTCGTTACCAGCTGCAATTTAGGCGTAATGTAATATGCCAGGGTAGAATAAACACCCTGTACTTTGTTCTGTGATATAGAGTTACCGTTATAGCCGTCAGCTATTGCATACTCAGTATTAAATAAAAAATTACCATATTTATATTCAAGGCCGGAAAGTAATACAGTATAATCACTTTCCCTGCTTCCTGCCTGAACACCTCCACCAATTTTTAAGTCCCCGTATTTCTCCCTTATATTATTGAAAGGCTTTATATTCATCCAGCCTATAAATTCAACGCCTTTCCACATATTCTCCATTAACCTTCCGCTGTCAAAAACACCCAGGTCATAATCAACTATTCCCCAGTCAGATAACAGTCTCACTCCCAAAGGCCTGGCATTAGCAAAAGTTCTTGCTATCATTGACCTATCTGCAAGCAACAAAGTATACTGCGACTGACCACCTTCAAAGCCAACCGGTGTCCTGTTTTGCCCAAGCATTAATTTATGGTTAAAAAATTTTGGAGTTAAATAATAAACATCTGACAGTTTATTATAAAGCTTATTGTATTCGGGAGAATATCTTGCCGCATTAGATTGAATTTCCAGCAAACCTCCGTTTCTAAACCTTGTTATTAGTGATATATCCCCGACAAGGTAAGTATAGTCATAATCAGTAGATGACGAATTACTAAATGTATTAAAAGTAATTAAGCCCTGATACCCCAGCTCTAACTGAATTTGCTCAATAATTCCGGTCTCAAGTCTTTTGACTAAGCCCCTTTCGTGAAAAACCCGGGCTTTTAACAACCAGTTTTTTTCTTCAGGCGGTTCTAACTCGATCTCTTCAATTGCACTTGCCTGTGATGTTGCAAACGCAATTATAATTGCAAATATGATAATTAAATTTTTCATTTAAGCCGGTATGTTTGTTTAGCCTTCCGCCAACTTTTCCATTAATGATATCTTTTCCCAGTGCTCCGAATTTAAGTCCGTTGAGTCCATACCTGAAATTTTCCCTTGCAACAGGCATAAAGGTAGGATCAACGAAAGTTTTCCGTATTGGTTTTCTGTGTTAGCCCCAGTGAAGTAATACCCTGGGCGTGGAGCCAGCCCGCTTTGTTACGCTGCTTGTGTTGTCTGGTGCGCTAAGCCTAAAAAAGGCACTTTACTAACCCCCCTACGGAAGTCCTCGCTTATATTTATTATTATAACTTTATTTTCACCTGATGTAAATTGGCTCGCAGTTTGAGTCAGGGGAAATATCGCCAGAAGCCCTATTTTGTTTAAGTAAAATGCAACTGTAAAAATTTTTTGTCACCTACTTAAATAACTGAAATGCCTGGCTATAGGGTGATATTTGCATTAAAAAAAGCGGAAGACGAGGCTCGAACTCGCAACATCCTGCTTGGAAGGCAGGTACTCTACCAATTGAGTTACTTCCGCAAATTATTATCAGCAACTTCTCTTTAATACCAGGCGTATTTTTTTTAAAAGAGTTCCCTTTTTACCGGGATACCTCAAAATTTTTACTGGAATCCCCTAAAAGAGAATCGGGATGACTGGATTCGAACCAGCGACCCCCTCGTCCCAAGCGAGGTGCGCTACCAAGCTGCGCTACATCCCGTCGCTGTTTTGCCATTAAATATAGTATCCAACAGATAATCTAATGTCAAGAAAGAGCCTAAACAATATTAGGGTATAGATTACTAACTTAAGGTAGGTTGTTGGTTTACAATACTGGCCTCGTTATGAGCCTGGATAAAAGAGACAATACTCGGATGATTCTCCTTTACCTGAGCGTTTTTAGCCAGGTTCATAAACTTTGATTTCCATAATTCAAACACTTCAAATTTATGGGTTATCATATTAATCTCTTCAACGCAAGAGTTTCCGGCTGCATCGAGAAGCAGGTTTCTCAGGGCAATCTGGTCATTATGGGAAGGCGGGGTAATAATTACCCAGGTTTTGGCGTTAACCAGCCTTTCATAAGCGCCATACCATACCTGCGGCGCAATCTGCATGGAATTATCGCCGGTTGAAGTTATGTCGGGATACATCGGGCTTTTACACTTGCTGCAGCATTCCATCAGGGTTTTGGAGTGGAACTCGGTTTTTATGCTCCTGTGAGAGCAACCTGAACATAAAAAGCTGTTTATAGTCCCTCCCAGCGGGAAAAATTCCCGGCTTTTAGCGTTTTTCCTGTTCTCTGCTCTTGTTCCGGGATAAATTACGCTAATGTCGGCTTTAACAAGCATTTTATGAAGGTTACTTGAATAACTGTTTGTTATGATTGAGCCATTGCCTTTATAAAGCGTGATAAGCGAGATGAAGCCCTTTAAGTCCTCTTGCGGTTCATCAAAAGTACTTGCCAGGCTTGCAAGTTCCTCCATCATTTTGGGTTCAAACTTGTGCTGGTTGGGGTTATATATAATATTATTCAGGTTAATCCTGTATTTCCTTATTAAATCAAGCGTGGCTTTGTCAAAAGTATGGTTATAAACGACCACAGCCTCTTTGTCGATTAAGTCAGCCGTTTCCTCGCGGTATTCTTCTATAATTCCTGAATCCCGGACTGCGGGCGCGTAATCATTTGAAAGATTTTCAATAAAACTGTTTAACTTTTCCCACATGCTTGGCGGGACATCTTCTGATTCCGCCCAGAGCAGCAGGTTTTGCCATAAGTCAAGCTGGTTGAACTTTTCCCCGGCTCTTCTCATTTCCTCAGCTTTATTAATCCCTTTTCCGAGAAGATCCCAGTTTTTCTTTTCTATAGCTACTTTTAGCCTTTTTATTGATAGAGTTTCCGACTCAGGAAAGTACTTTTCCACCTTATATTCCCCCGAATTTCTATAATGATTAATTTTACAACATTTAGCCCTAAAAGTCCTGAATTTAACGATAGTTTATAAAGTGGCTGATTCCTGATTATCAGCCGTTTCCGGCTTTACGTATTCAATCCCTGAAAGCTTGGAAACAGCATTTATCCAGTTCTCATGAATTTCTTCCGCGTTATCTGACGGGGGAAGGGGTTTACCGACTTTTACGACTATTTTTCCGTAAAAGGGGTATTTTCCTCTTTTTAAATTAATATAAACAGGGACTACATGCGATTTTGTTGCTTTTGCAATAAGGCTAAAGCCCGGCTTTACTGACCCCAGGGTTCCGTCCATAATCCTTGTTCCTTGCGGGAATATGCCCAGGTTCCATCTTTTTGAGGCGATAATCCGTTTTGCGGTTTTGATTGTCTTGATTTCAGGTTTTTCACGGTTAACCGGAAAAGCGCCCAGAGCGCTGATAAGTTGGGATAACACCGGAACGTCGAAAAGTTCTTTTTTAGCCATATAAGCTATGTGCATCCCGGTTGCCGCAGCCAGTAAAGGCGGGTCATGGTATGAAGCGTGATTTGCGGCAAATATCATGGGCTCGCCCCTGGAAACATTTTCCATTCCATGTACTTCCATCCTGAAAAACAGGCTATAGTATGGCCTCAGCATAAATGTTACAAACAGGGACTGGAATATCAGCCCGATATTGCTGTCATAAAAGCTGTTATTACTGTTTATGATATTTCTTATCATAATTTAATTACACTCCTGTTTTAGGAAAGCGCAAAGTTCATTTCCCTGACTTTATTAGCGACCAGATCACCCATTTGTGAAGTTCCAACAAGGGTTTTAGCCTCACTCATGATGTCATAAGTCCTGTAACCGTCCTGAAGAACCTGTTTAACCGCTTGCTCAATCGCATCAGCTTCTTTATCCATATTAAAGCTGTATTTAAGCATCATTGCAGCAGACATTATGGTTGCAATAGGGTTAACCTTGTCCAGGCCTTTGTATTTAGGCGCGCTTCCGTGAGAAGGCTCATACATTGCTGTTCCGCCTTGAACCGTAAGGCTGGCGCTGGCAAGCATTCCTAAAGACCCTGTCAGCATGGAAGCTTCATCTGACAGGATATCGCCAAACATATTGCCTGTAACAACCACGTCAAACTGTTTAGGATTCCGGATAAGCTGCATGGCAGCATTATCAACATACATATGGTTAACTTCCACTTCCGGGTAGTCTTTTGCTATTCTTTCAACAACTTCTCTCCATAGCCTGGAAACATCAAGGACATTGGCTTTATCAACAGAGCAAAGCTTTTTCCGTCTTTTCACGGCTATGTCAAAGGCCAGTCTGACTATTCTTTCAATTTCAGACTCTTTATAGATCATATTGTTGAACCCGACCTGTTCACCGTCTCTTTCTTCAATTCCCTTCGGCTCTCCAAAGTATATACCGCTTGTAAGTTCGCGGACTATCATAATATCAACGCCTTTAACAGCTTCTTCCTTAAGAGTAGAAGAGGATACAAGGTCATCATACACAACAGCCGGCCTGAGGTTAGCGAATAAATTCAGCTCTTTCCTGATTTTTAACAGCCCTCTTTCAGGTCTGATAGCCGGGTCAAGTGTATCGTATTTCCAGTCGCCAATAGCGCCAAGGTATACAGCATCAGAATTCTTTGCAAGCTTAAGTGTACTGTCAGGAAGCGGAACGCCTTGCGCGTCAATTGCAGCCCCGCCAATTAAACCCTCGTTAAATTCAAAACCCACGCCGAATTTTTCTGAAACTGCCCTTAATACTTTTAAACCCTGCTCAACAATTTCAGGTCCTATGCCGTCCCCCGGTAATACAGCTATCCTGTATGATTTTGTCATTTCTGTTTCCTTTCTTTATTACTTTTCGTCATTCTGAGGGCTTTAGCGGCTCAGAATGACGTAATTTTTACTTCCCTAATTTTTGCTTGGTGTAGTTTATAAGTCCGCCCGCTGAGATTAATTCCTGGATTTCCTCCGGGAAAGGGCTGATCTTATAGGTTTTTCCCCTGGTAAGATTTTTAACCTCACCGTTTTTTATGTCAATTTCTATTTCATCACCCGGCCTTGTTTCATCACGGATTTCAGCGCTCTCTACAATAGGTAAGCCTATGTTAATTGCGTTTCTGTAAAAAATCCTGGCAAAACTCTTTGCTATAACTGCAGAAACACCGCATGCCTTAATAGCAATCGGGGCATGTTCTCTTGAGCTGCCGCAGCCAAAGTTCTCTGCTGCAACGATAATATCGCCTTCCTGAACCTTTTTAGCGAACGTATCGTCTATATCCTCCATACAGTGAAGAGCAAGCTCTTTAGGGTCCGCAGAATTAAGATACCTGGCCGGGATTATAACGTCAGTATCCACGTTATCACCGTAGACCCAGGCTTTTCCTTTTTTTATATCATCCATAAAGTTTCTCCTGCATATTTAATTTGATAATATTTATGGTCAAAAAAATTATATCACTAACCAACTCGAGTCAATAATTAACCTGAATCACGAAATACGTAAAACCCTGTAATACCCGGGTAAAATTTTTTCAAAACCCCCACCATGAATGAGCTAACGCAGTAGCTCCAGCTTCGCAAGCAAATTTTGCTCATTCACAGCCTGGCTTTGGGCTAATTCGTAATTCGAATTATTTATATCTTTTACGGGTTTCAGGATTAAACAAAACTATCTTAGCCGCATCTATAGAAAGATTAACTTTTTGTGATGAGGTTAAATCAGTTTCTACAGAGGTTTTTGCAGTAACCTTTTTATGGTCCAGCGTGAAATGAACAAGCTTCTCGCTTCCAAGCGTCTCAACAAGCTCGGCCTCAATCTGAATATCACTTTTGCCGGGCTGGTTCAGCGCAAAATGTTCGGGCCTTATACCCAGAACCACCTTTTTACCGGCAAGTGCATTACTTTCAATTACTTCTGATGTTTTTCCGTCCGGTCTTATAGATATATCATCAAGTTTAAACTGTTTATCTTCTGTAACTTCAGCATCAAGGAAGTTCATGGCAGGTGAACCTATAAAACCGGCCACAAAAGTATTTTCCGGGTACAAATAAACTTCTTCCGGGGTTCCTACTTGTTGGATCACGCCTTTATCAAGAATTACAATCCTGTCCCCCATTGTCATTGCTTCGACCTGGTCGTGTGTAACGTAGATAAAAGTTGTTTGCAGCTTTTTATGGAGTTTTTTCAGCTCAAACCTGGTCTGGACACGCAGTTTAGCATCAAGATTAGAAAGAGGTTCATCCATCAGGAAAACTTTTGGTTCCCTTACAATCGCCCTTCCCAGCGCAACCCGCTGTCTTTGCCCGCCTGAAAGCTGCTTTGGCTTTCTGTCAAGATAATCCTTAAGATCAAGGATCTCAGCGGCTTCTTTTACCCTTGAATCAATAAAATCCTTTTTAAATTTGCGCATTTTCAGCCCAAAAGCCATGTTGTCATACACGCTCATATGCGGGTACAGCGCATAGTTCTGAAAAACCATTGCTATGTCCCTGTCTTTGGGATGCACAGAGTTCACTTTCTTTTCCCCAATGAAGATATCCCCGGAACTTACCTCTTCCAGCCCGGCTATCATACGCAGGACCGTTGATTTCCCGCAGCCGGACGGCCCTACCAGTACCAGGAATTCCCCGTCTGTGATTTCAAGGTTAAGATCTTTTATTACCCGGGTTTTTTTATCAAAAACTTTATCGATATTTTTTAACTTAAGCTCGGCCATTATTTAAATTAACCAGGTTACTCCCAAAATAATTTTATCATGTCCCGGATTTTTTTAGCCTGCTAAAACTTCGCTTTTATTTAACTCATAAATAAGCCTTAACCCTTCAAGGGTAAGGTTTTTATTAAAATGGTCAAACGGCCTTTTCATATGCTCTGTAATTACGGGAGAAAACCCGCCTGTAGCTATTGTGGTTACCCGCGTTTGAAGCTCGTCTTCAATTCTTGCGACCATGCCGTCAATCATAGAGGCATGCCCCATCACTACTCCGCTAAGCATGTTCTTGATAGTATTTTTTCCTATTACGCTGTCTATTCCCTCGATTTTAAGCTTGGGAAGCAGGTTTGTAAACGAGCTGAAGGATTCAGCTGATATTTTCAGGCCGGGAGCGATGATTCCGCCTATGAACCCGGCGCCTGGCATGACCACGTCAAAATTCGTGGCTGTCCCGAAGTCAACCACAACAACCGGGGGTTTATACAGGTTATAAGCAGCGCAAGCATTTGCTATTCTATCGCATCCTACTTCCTTTGGGCTTTCAACATCAAGTATAATACCTGTTTTAGTTTTGTATGTAACCATCAAAACCGGTATGTTAAAGTATTTTTCTATTCCAAGCTTGAATTTCTCAGTCAAAGAAGGGACAACACTTGATATCACAGCAGAATCTATATTAACCGCGCTGAATTTAAAGTTTATAAGCTGCAGGAGGTTTATGCCGTATTCATCTTCGGTTTTGTTTTTGTCGCAGGACAACGACCAGGACTCTATCAGGTCTGAACCGTCATAGACTCCCAGTGTAATATTTGTGTTTCCTATATCTGCGACTAAAAGCATAAACTCACCTTCTTTGCTTAATACCCATTTTTAGCTGCTAAACCTAATTTAGCAAGCTTGATTAACTCGAATTGCTAGTTAATTGGAAATAATTCTTAAAATGGGTAAAGCTCCTACTAGTACTCTGTTAAATTAATTTTGTCCGTCATCCTGAGGCTTGCCGAAGGATCTCAGGTAATGAGATTCTTCGCCCGCCCCGCCTATGGCGGGAGG
>JANQEB010000059.1 GCA_028278605.1 Candidatus Gastranaerophilales bacterium | reverse complement strand
AGAACTCATTTTCGTTTTTGTAACTCATTTTCATTGCGAGGAGTGAAACGATACTTCGGCTTCGCTCAGCACAGGCTCCGCAATCCACTTGAGTCTAAGGAACAAACAAAAAATTTTTACATCTGTTTTGTATTTTACGTCATCCTGAGCCAGCTCGCTCTGCGAGCTGTGTCGAAGTATCTCAAGGTCTAAAACAATGAGATTCTTCGCCCGCCCCGCCCATGGCGGGTACCGGGCTCGCAATGACAAATCACGTATTTTTATACCACTAACATTTCATTTAAAAAATATTTGTTTTACTGCTTGCAGGGTTTTTAAACCTTGTAATATTATTTTGAAACAGCAGTTCAACGCTGCCTACCGGACCATTTCTTTGTTTTGCGACTATGATTTCAGCTTTGTTTTTCTTTTCTATATTGTCGGGGTCATAATATTCTTCTCTATAGATGAACATAACAATATCAGCGTCTTGCTCAATACTTCCGCTTTCTCTTAAGTCGCTAAGCATGGGCTTTTTGTTTTGTCTTGCCTCTACTGCCCTTGATAACTGTGATAAAGCAATGACAGGGACTTTCAGTTCCCTTGCTATGCTTTTAAGGCCTCTTGAAATCGAGGAAATTTCCTGAACCCTATCCTGCCGACGGTTGTCAGAACCCTCCATAAGCTGGAGGTAGTCAATTATAACAAGGCCAAGGTCTTTCTGGCTCATACACAGTCTTCTGCACTTAGCGCGAAGGTCGGTTATTGACAGACCGGGAGAATCGTCAATAAATATAGGGCTGTCTCCCATTTCATTCATTGCTTTTGCCAGCTTTGTCCAGTCTTCAGCGTGCATATGGCCGGTCCTGAGTCGGTTTGCGTCAATTTCCGCTTCGGAGCACAGCATTCTTTGCACAAGTTGTTCTTTTGCCATTTCCAGACTAAATACCGCAACGGGTTTCTTTTTTCTTATTCCGACTTCCTGGGCTATGTTAAGACAAAAAGTTGTTTTTCCCATAGACGGCCTTGCCGCTACGATTATTAAATCTGACGGCTGAAATCCGGCTGTCAAACTGTCAAGGTCATAAAACCCGCTGGGAACACCAACAAGTTCATCCCTATTGTTATACCTGGTCTCTATTAAGTTATAGCTGTCAAGGACAATTTCCCCGACATGAGTAAGGTTATCGGGTGTCTTTTGCTGGGAAATCGAAAATATTAGCTGCTCTGCCGTATCAACGGCTTTTTCAGGGTTAATATCATCATAGGCAACTGAGGCTATCTCCCCGCCTGCCCTTATGAGTTCCCTCATTACTGATTTTTCAAGAATAATTTTTGCGTAATACTCAATATTAGCTGAGGTAATGACCGCCAAAGCAAGGTCATTAACATAAGCCCTTCCTCCAACAAGTTCCAGCTTGTTGGTTGTATTTAAATTCTCTGATACGGTAACGACATCTATTGGTTCATTATTGTTAAACAGTGCCAGGGCTGTAGAATAGATTAGCTTATGGGCCTGTTTATAAAAATAATCCGGTTTAATTATGTCTATAATTTTTGCAATCGCATTAGGATCAACAAGAATAGACCCCAAAACAGCCTGTTCAGCCTCTATGCTTTGAGGCGGCAGCTTTTCAATTTTTTCTTTTTCATAAGTACTTGCCAAGACAATCTCTCCCGGAAAATTACAGTTTAATTCAGCCCGTATTTAAATTTAAATACTCACTAAATTATATCCAAAACTATTAATTTATGAATTAAAACCCGGTAAATATAAACTTTGTTTATAAATTGTAAATTTATATTAAGCAAGTATGCAAAAAATTTTTACCCGCCAAAAACCTTACTAAACAAGCGTTTATAAAAAATAAAAAATTAAAATTTTCAAGAATTTTATATATACATATAAATATATGGCAAGTATATTCATTCTTCTGTTTTTAAATAAGTAATAGATAATTTATATATAGACCCATTTAAAAATTAATCCAGCACGGAGGAATATAGATTATGTTTGATTACAGTTTCGCAATGCCATTAAAGCTTGGGGATACTTCCAGGCTTTTAAACGCTTCGGTCTCAGACAGAGAAAATATTGATGATTTTGTATCACAATTCATTAGCCCCATTTTTAACAATTTGCAAAATGGATATCGATTTGGCGGTAATGAGTCTAAACTTATCAATCCGGAATTTTTTACGGACCAAAAAGCTTCAGGTCTTTGGTCCGGCTTTGAATTACCGGACCTGCCCGGCGGATATAACCCGGACTTATTCGATCCGAAACCGCTTAATCCAAAATGGGGGAATAATGATATACCATATGATTTAGCAATCACTGCACCGGGATTATTCGGTAATGTTCATGGCCTGAATGCTATTCTTAGCAGATTTGTTGGAAGCAACATGCCACCTGCTACAGCAGACCCTGTAGCTCCCGGTAACACGTGGATTTATACTTTGATGAATAACCCGTGGTTATAAATTATAGATATTTATAAAAAAAAAAGCTGCCCCTGAAGGGCAGCTTTTTTGGGGTTTATAGTGATCTTTAAACAGTAATTAACGTGAATCTCTAAATAGCCAAGAGTCTTGATAAATTATTTTGGCAGTGGTATTTTTTGACGTGGCGTCATTTGCGAAGCAGGAGTAAAAAAACGGAAACGATTTAGTTTTTGATGCGAAGCAGGTGTTCGCAAGAAC
>JANQEB010000017.1 GCA_028278605.1 Candidatus Gastranaerophilales bacterium | reverse complement strand
ATAAACATTTCAATTATATGGATTGCCACGTCGGGCACAAGCCCTTCAGCGAAGGGTTTGTGCCCTCCTCGCAATGACATAAGGAAAATTAATTAACCCGAATGACGGGTTAGCTAAAAGTGAATTATAGCTTAGTATAATTTTAAAAATTTTTCAAAAATCTATCAGGATTCGTAAAGGGCTTCGCCCTTTACATTCCACTAAGGGTGGGAGTGCGCGGCAGCGGGAGCTAACGCAGTAGCTCATTCATGGTGGGGATTTTTGAAAAATTTTGAACCCGCTATTGAGGTTAATTAGCAATTCAAGTTTAATATATAATTTATTAGTGTATAAAATTAATGTTATGGTGTGATAATATCAAACTTTAATGCTACGTATAATAAAATGAGGATACTTGGGTAAGTATATTGAAACATGCGGACTTGAAAAGTAATAAGTTATTTAAAAACCTTTATAATGACTTTCTTGGAGGTGTAACTTCCGGGATAGTGGCAATTCCGCTAGCGCTGGCATTTGGTGTGGCCAGTGGTTTAGGCGCGCTGGCCGGGCTATACGGGGCTATAATTCTTTGTTTTGTAGCCGCGCTTTTTGGCGGGGCAAAGCCTCAGATATCAGGTCCAACAGGTCCTATGACCGTAATTCTTGCCGCGGCTGTTGCAACTTACCCTAATAACCCGGAAGCAATATTTACCATCATTGTAATGGCAGGGATAGTCCAGGTCGTATTGTCCATGCTTAATGTTGCAGGCATGGTTAAATATGTCCCTTACCCTGTGATATCAGGGTTCTTAAGCGGTATCGGGTGTATTATCATACTGCTTCAAATAAACCCGTTTTTCGGGGCAGATGTTATAGGCTCTCCTGTTAAGTCTGTAATGAGTTATGCCGGGAATATTCCTGATTATGATATTCAAAGCACAATTTTAGGACTATTAACACTTGGTATAGTATTTTTTACCCCCCAGGCAGTCAGCAGGATTGTTCCGGCGCCGTTGATCGCGCTGGTTATAGGGACATTAATCACTACAATATTTAATTTTAATGTTGATAAAATCGGTGAAATATCATCAACGCTTCCAACCTTTGCAATCTCAGGTTTTAGCTGGGCACAGCTGCATGATTACCTGCCTTTAGCTCTTACACTGGGTGTTATTGGTGCGGTGGACTCGCTTTTAACTGCTCTGGTCGTGGATTCTCTTACAAAAGAAAGACATAACCCTGACAGGGTGCTTCTTGGACAGGGTATAGGAAACGCTTTAGTCGGGATGTTTGGCGGAACAGTCGGGGCAGGCGCAACCATGAGGACTGTTGTTAACATTAAAGCCGGCGGGGTAACGAGATTATCCGCAATAATCCATGCTGTGTTTCTTGCGGCGTTGCTTTTAGGGGCGGCCCCGCTTGTCAAGAATGTTCCAATGGCGGTTCTGGCAGGGATTTTGATCAAGGTCGGCTCTGAAATAATTGACTTTAAGTTCATACGGGTAATCAAATACGCCCCCAAGCACGACCTGTATGTAATGATCCTTGTGTTCCTGCTCACAGTTTTTTATGACCTGATTTTTGCGGTAGGCGCGGGAATTACGCTGGCTGCGCTGCTTTTTGCAAGGCAGGTTACCAGGGAAACCAGGGTTAATATCAAAGAGGTTTATGACCGTGAGATTATGGAGATTGAAAGCGAAATTGAGCATGCATCCCACCATAAAATCAGGATTGTTCACATTCACGGGGTGCTGTTTTTCGGCTCAATTAACCATATGATCTCGCAGGTAGAAGAACAGTTAGGGACAAAGTATCTTATACTTAATTTTGAGTCCATACCGCTTCTTGATATATCGGCTGTTTTTGCGCTGGAAGATATCATAGTTAACTTAAAGTCTCATGATATCAAGGTCTTGATTGTGTTAAAGTGTGAAGAGCTGGAAAAGCAGCTTAGATCACTGGGAATTATCGATGAAGTCAAGGAATCAAACGTATTTTACGATGAACTGGAGGCGATTGAAAAAGCTAAAAAACACCTCAAAATCAAGGTTTGTAAAGAGTTTATTGAACTAAAAGGTGATAAGGCAAGCAATACTGACCTGCCTTCGGCATGTAATTGCCTGCTCGGGGAAGAAGAAACTCAAGTAGATTAAAAGAAAGGACTATAATTATGGCTGATAAAATTAAGGTTGCAGTAAGCGGGGCCTGCGGAAAAATGGGGCAGGCTGTGATCAAGGCAGTCCGGGCGGAAGGTGATATGGAACTTGTAGCGGCGGTTGACCCTGCAAATACCGGTAAAGACATTGGTGAAGTCGTTGAAAATAAATCCTGCGGGGTAATTATCGGAGATTCACTTGAAAAAGCGTTGAGGCAAAATCAGATTGATGCGGTGGTTGACTTTACTAATCCGGATTTAGTGTATAAACACACAAAGCTTATCCTTGAAAACTCATCAAGGCCCGTTATAGGCACAACCGGGCTAAAAGAAAACGAGCTGGAAGAATTAAAACAACTCTCACAGCAAAAGGGTTTAGGCTGTCTTATAGCCCCAAATTTTGCGCTGGGCGCTGTTTTGATGATGATGTTTGCCCAAAAAGCTGCAAAGTATTTTAGCAATGCTGAGATTATTGAGCTTCACCACAACAAAAAGAAGGACGCACCTTCAGGAACCGCGATTAAAACAGCCGAGCTTATGACTTTAGAAAGAGAGAAGTTCGGGCAGGACAACTGCGCTGAAACTGAAACCCTTAAAGGTTCCAGAGGTGGAGTTTCCGAGTCCGGGATACATATTCACAGTGTGAGGCTGCCGGGATTTATTGCTCACCAGGAAGTTATTTGCGGCGCTCCGGGGCAGGCGCTTACCATAAGACATGATTCCTTTGACAGGATAAGCTTTATGCCGGGGGTAATTCTTAGCATAAGACACGTTATGGCAAATAATGACTTTGTCTATGGCCTGGATAATATTTTATAGAATTATTAAGTTTTATTTATTTTTTAACATGTTTTTAATGCTTTTTGCCTTAAATTAATTTAAGGCAGTTAAACCAACTTTTATAATGATTAATTAACTCGAGTCGCGAATTAATTTGTAACAGGACTTACGCAACTAGCTCGAAAACATCTTGATTAGTATATTTTTTCATATAGAAATCCTGTAAGAAGTCTCTATGTGAGGCTTCTATGCTTT